>NZ_JADBUP010000049.1:0-7308 GCF_020245605.1 Microcystis sp. M061S2
ATACACGGCAGAAGTCGTCGACATGACAGAAAAGAGCTTCTAGACTAGACATAGATGGGTTGGGGGTGCTGAGTTTATATATTTTTCAGCTTACTAGCCCCCGCCTTTTCTTTCCTCCCTTATCCCGAACTGACGTTAATTAGCAAAGGTTTAACTGTACCACACAGGTGTGAGAACTGCTATATCTGCCGAAAGTCCCTCCTTTTCCTATCAATTAACGATTAGCTGGAGTGGTTAATCTTTGCTTAGGAATGGGGATTTGGGGAGCATTATTCGGCTCATCCTCGAAGGGTAAAGCAGGAGGAGGAGTGGTAGCACTGGGAGATGGTGCTGGAGATGGCGTGGGATTAACGGCAGCGGGGGGACTTTTCGGGGTGACTACGGGTGCGGGAGAGCTAAAACCGAGGAGAGCTTTGCCAAAGGGAAAAACATTAGCCCAGCGTTGAATATTGGGATGGCCAAACCAATCTTGACGGGATACCTTCACCGAGAGCAAAGGTGCGATCGCCCCTGATTTTTCGGCGGTTATTAATAAATCAATTTTATTAATACCCTGTTGTTGATTAAAACGACTGATGATAGTTTTCTCCGCTAATTGCGATGCTCTAGTCAATAATCCTTCGTAGGATTCTCCCTGTTGAACTGCGATGGTAAGATTAACAGTGGATTGAGCAAAAACCACGTCAACGGCGATAATTCCCGTCAGCAGCGTTAAAACAGTAATAGACTTGTACATAGGACAGACAGTTAAACAGTCACTCCCTGGTTAGGGTCGGGATCTTCCCTGTGAGAGTTCCCCGATCGCTTTCTTAAATTACCATGATCGATCTCTGGCCACAATTGAAAATTTTCTGGTAGCAAAATCGTCCTTGGCTCCTACCAATAGGCAACAGGGGAATAATTAGGGCTGGCTGAATAAATCTAAAAACTTTGTTGGATAATATCTTTAGGCTTTTTTGAAATCAAAAAGTGCCAGCCATTGGAGTAATCGGGGGGAAAATTCAGGTACTTTTTCCCTAAAATGGGTCAACCCCCACACCCGACAACCCACACCAACGAAAAACTTTTTCAGCATAACCTAATTATATTTGGCTATATCAACAAGAGGTTTCTAATTATGACACAAACTAGCGAAACCGTTACCTATTCTCTCGAATCTGTCCTGAAAGAAATTAAAGATAGTATTAAAGAGGTTAATCAGAAAATTGACTCTCTCCAAAGAGATGTTAATCAAAAATTTGATACTCTCCAAAGAGATATGGATCAAAAATTTGACATTCTCCAAAGAGATGTTAATGATTTAAAGGTGGAAGTCACAGAAATCAAAGGAGATATTAAAACTCTTGATCAGAAAGTCGAAACAATGGATAAACGACTGGAAAAAGTCGAGGATAGTTATGCAATCCTAGTTAAAGATATTGCGGACTTGAAAGGGTTTAAATCTCTGATTATCCCCATGGTTGTGGCTTTTTTAAGTGCCGTGGTCACTTTGGGATTGCGCGGCTTTTTTCTTGGCAACAAACCTTAAATATAGCAGGGAATATTGTTATCATCAAGTTTATTTTGTACTCTACCAATAAAATCTATGAGTTTTTGTATTAATCCCCATTGTCCTAAACCGAAAAGTATCACGGAGAGTCGTTACTGTCAATCCTGTGGTTCCGACTTGCTTTTAAATGGTAAATATCGAGTCACAAATTTATTGAGTGCCAAAGGTGGATTTGGTAATACCTATGAAGTGATAGATGAACATAAAATAACCAAAGTATTAAAAGTTCTTACCTACGATTCCAGCAAAGCTATTGATTTATTTCAACAGGAAGCCAATCTTTTAAAACAATTAAATCACCCCGGTATTCCCAAAGGAGAAAACTATTTTATTTATCATCCCCGGGAGAGTCAAACTGCTTTACACTGTTTAGTTATGGAGAAAATTGCTGGTATTGACTTAGAAGAACATCAAAAACAAAGAGGATTTAAACCGATTGATTATCATCTCGCTTTGGATTGGTTAACTCAGTTAGCTAATATTCTCCACGAGGTTCATAAACATAAATTCTATCATCGCGACATCAAACCCTCTAATATTATTTTAAAACCCGATGGTCAATTAGTTTTAATTGATTTTGGAGCAGCGCGACAGGTGACTAAAACTGTCCTAGCAGGAGGTAAAAATACGGGAATTTATACCCCCGGATATGCTCCTCCTGAACAATCTCGTGGTCACTCTGTCCCCCAATCAGACTTTTATGCTTTGGGCAAAACTTTCGTCTTTTTGTTAACCGGTAAAGAACCCAGTGACCCAAAAATTTATAATATCAATACCAATGAATTTAACTGGCGTAAATATGCCCCAAATATCCCTTCTAGATTAGCAGATTTTATCGATAATTTAATGGTAGAAAAACCTATTGATCGACCTAAAGATACCAAAACTTTGCTAAAAATTATTGCCGATATTAAAGCTAATCTCCATCAAACTAAAAAAACCAAAAATTCTTCTCCTGAAAAACCTAAAATTGTTCCTATTCCCAATCCTGCACTTTTTTCTTTACTCGCCGCAATTTCTCCTAGTTATGCTGGGTTTTGGCTCCGATTAAAAGCCTCTTTAATTGATTCTTTTATCGTTTTTATTATCGCCGCTTTATTAGGTGGTTATATCTGTTTTCGCTTACAACAATGGTCAACTTTCCAAGATTTAAATCTTAACTTTAATATACCCAAAGAAATGTGGGTTTACTATGCAGCAGGATTAAGTGCAGCTGGAACAACAATTATCGGGTTTGCTTTATTTATAGCGGCAATTATCTATAATATTCAAGCCAAACTTAACTTTACTCACGAACATATTGCCATCCTGACCGCTCTTGGTTTAGGAATAGTTATTAAATGGTTATATTATGTTTTCTTAGAATATCTTTTTAAAGCCACTATTGGTAAAATGTTTTTTGATTTATCCGTCACCGATAGCCAAGGCCGACGCATATCTTTTGCAAGAGCCAATCGCCGCTACTTACTAAAATTTCTCTCCACTGCTCCCTTATATTTGGGCTTTTTACTGGCAGCCTGGACAAAGAAAAAACGCGCCCTTCATGACATGATTTCTGGTACACAAATCCGCAAGAAAAAGTAACCAGATACTAGAAAAGTAGGGAGATGAGAGCGGTTAAGATAGGAGAAAATTAACTACAATAGGGACAAGATATTCCCGCTCGGTAATTGGGGGACTGTTGATCTTTTTCATCGATGGGATGACCGCAAGCGGGACACATTTCATAATGTCCTACCTCTAAATTAGCTGTTAGGGCTACTCTTTGATCAAAAACAAAACATTCTCCTTGCCAAAGACTCTGATCGGGACTAACTTCTTCTAAGTATTTCAAAATACCTCCCTCTAGCTGATAAACTTGAGAAAAACCTTGATTTAATAAAAAAGCTGCCGCCTTTTCACAACGAATTCCCCCCGTACAAAAAAGAGCTATTTTTTTATCGTTAATACTATCAAAATTGTCGTGAATATACTCAGGAAATTGGCGAAAATGCTGGATTTCTGGGTTAAGCGCTCCGGCAAAAGTACCGATCGCCACTTCATAATTATTACGCGTATCGATCACTACCACGTCCGGCTCTTTCAGCAATTGGTTCCACTCTTCAGTTTTGAGATGAATTCCTGTTTTTTCGAGAGGATTAGCCTTGGGTTGACCGAAAGTCACAATTTCCTTTTTTAAGCGAATTTTTAAGCGTTGAAAGGGCAAATAATCACAAACAGACTCTTTTACATCTAGATGAGCTAAACGAGTATCGGTTTTTAACCAACTAATCACCTCGGCGATCGCTTGACGGTTCCCAGCGATCGTTGCATTAATCCCCTCGGCTGCCAGAAGAATAGTTCCTTTAATTCCTCTTTCTTGGCAGTATTTTTGTATTTCTGGCTGTTTTTGACGATAATCTGACAAAGCCACAAACTGGTAAAAAGTGGCGACTAGATAAGACATGGCAGGCAAGGGGAAAATTAACTTGTAATATTTTTCACTATAGGTTATAATAACGAGAGTGTCTCAAAAACCAGATCGGGGGTTTAGCTCAGTTGGTAGAGCGCCTGCTTTGCAAGCAGGATGTCAGCGGTTCGAGTCCGCTAACCTCCATAGCATCTCCCCCATAGTTTCCCTTTTGCTTGGTGATTAGCTCAAGTCTTTTTGGCGAGACAATTAGCTAGTTAATTATTAAATGATGTCTCGTACCTATCAAGCTACTGGAATCAATCTGCAAGGAATGGCCTTCGGAGAGGCTGATCGCCTCTTAACTATTTTGACCGCCGAGTATGGTTTAATTAGAGCCATCGCTCCAGGTGCGCGCAAGTATAAATCTTCCCTGCGGGGTAGAAGCGAACTATTTGTGGTCAATAATCTGTTAATAGTCGCAGGAAAATCCCTAGATAAGGTCGTTCAAGCTGAAACTATCGAATCTTATCCCAAATTAAGTCAAAATCTCGCCAAACTCACCGTTAGTCAATACCTCTGCGAACTGGTTTTGGCGCTCGCACTGAGCGAACAACCCCAGAGGGAATTATACGAATTAATCTGCAGCCATCTGGCCAGAATTGAAGTCCTCGACGAAAATCAATACATACTTCCCTACCTTTGTCAAGCAATTTTTCATTTCTTAATAATTGCCGGTTTAGTGCCGCAAGTCCATAACTGCCTGTTGACGGGAAAAGCTTTAGTTGGGGAAAATTGCCTAGGATTTAGTTTTGAGGCAGGGGGAATAATAGATCTAGCTGCCCTGACAGAAACAATCAACCCGCCCAAAATCGATAGTAAACTGACGTTGCAAGAACTGCAATTACTGCAATGCCTAGGAAAAACAGATTTTCCCCCAGAAGAAAACCTTGCCTCAGAACTAGCTTGGATTAACCTCGATCGCCTGCTGCGCCGCTATACTCAATATCATCTGGGAAAAACTTTTCGCTCCTCGGCATTAGTTGAGGGTTTATCTCCCTTAGAATTTTAAACAGATAGCAAAAATCATCATAATGCAACTGTTTGACTCAGAAACTAGCGACGCTAATTCTAGCGACTCCTCCACACCTGTTTTTAATTCTTCCGATTCCTCACCGAGGCAATCCGACGCAGAAACCATGAACCGCTTGCCTAAACGTGCGCCCAAATCCAATCCTAGTCAGGGTTTTGCCCCAGTGCTAAAAAACCCGCGCTTTCTCATTCTCTGGGCGGGGGGAATTTTTTCCCAATTAGCGGATAAATTCTATTTAGTCCTGATGATATCCCTAATTGCCACCCATTACCAAGAAGCCGATCAGTCGATTAGTGGCTGGGTATCGGCGATAATGATTGCTAATACAATTCCGGCGGTGTTAGTGGGTTCGGTGGCGGGTGTATATGTTGATAGATGGTTAAAAAAACAAGTTTTGGTTATTTCTAACCTTTTACGGGGGGCTTTTGTCCTCCTCATTCCCCTATTATTATGGTTAGTGCGCGAGCAAACTTTAGCCGTTCCCCTCGGTTGGCTGCCGGAAGGTTTAAGAAATTGGCATTACCGGTTACAGGGAGAATTTAACTTACCCTTCGGTTTTTTCCTGTTGTTAGTCATTACTTTTCTTGTCTCCACCTTAACCCAATTTTTTGCCCCCGCCGAACAATCTACCCTGCCATTAGTGGTAAAACGTCGTCATCTTCTACCGGCTAATTCCCTCAACACTTTAACCACCATGGCGGTATTAATTATCGGTTTTGCCATTGGTGAACCGGTATTAGCTTTTGCCGATAGCATTTTCGGCACGAGAGCCGGACAATTTGATATTGGCAAAGTGATGATTGTCGGTGCTTTTTATATAATTGCCGGTTTAATTCTAATTATCCTGCGAACTAACGAAAAATATGTTATTCCTACCGCAGAACAGCCCCATGTTTGGGAAGATATCCGCGACGGCATTCGTTACCTCAACAAAAATCATAAAGTTCGTAACGCTCTGATTCAGTTAGTCATCTTATTCTGTATTTTTGCCGCTCTATCAGTATTAGCCGTCAGTATGGCGGAAAAACTACCCGGGTTAAAAGCTTCTCAATTCGGCTTTTTATTAGCCTCCTGTGGTGCAGGAATGGCAGTTAGTGCGATTACTTTGGGTTATTGGGGCCAAAAATTCTCCCACACCCAATTAAGTCTCTGGGGTTCCCTGGGTATGGCGGCAGCTTTAATCGGTTTATCTCTAGCCACAAAGAGTTTAATTTTAGCCTTCGCTATGACCGCTTTATTAGGGATTTTTGCCGCTTTAGTCGGGGTTCCCATGCAAACTACCCTACAGGCAGATACACCCCCCGAAATGCGCGGTAAAGTCTTTGGTTTAGAAAACAATGCCGTTAATATTGCCCTCTCTTTACCATTAGCCGTGGCGGGTATCGCCGAAACTCAATTCGGACTCCGACCAGTATTATTAGCTTTAGCAGTTATGGCAGTTATCGGCGGTGGTTTTACTTGGTATGTTTCTGGCAATTTATCTAAAGATTAGCGAAACTTTTCAGTTATCAGTTATCAGTAAACAGTAATCAGGAGTCAGGAGTCAGTAAGTAGTCGTGCAAAATTAATTTCCTAGTGAAGATAGGCAAGAGGCAAGAGGCAAGAGGTGGTTAGATATGTGTAATTAATTTTGCTTAGGTACTTATTCAGTATTCAGTATTCAGTATTCAGTCCCGATGAAAAAATTTTCACCCCCACAGATGAAAGAGGTTTCCTTCCCTACACCCCACAACCCACACCCTACACCCTCTTTCAAGTCAGGAGATTGCCTTTATTTATTCTCCCATACCCCCCGCAAAGAAGCGAAACTAACATTAACTAAACGGTAGCTTGTGGTAGTAATTACTGAGTAACGCACAGAAAACGGGTTTCTCGGAGAAACCCGTTTTCTACTCATGCCTCATGCAAAAAGGGGAATAAATAATCAGTCTTTAATAACCAGATTTAGTATCAGGAGACAAAGTAACCTTAAACTTGTTAGAATCAAAAAGTTGTTATTTTCTGGTAGTCATTCACCGCTCAGATTCGTTAAAATTATATTACATGACTAATAATATTGACCATGATCGCTTATTTAAGGAGTTAATCTCCACCTTTTTTGTCGAATTTGTTGAGTTGTTTTTTCCTCAAGTGATGGATTATTTAGATAGGGACTCGATTACTTTTTTAGACAAAGAAGTATTTACCGATGTCACGGAAGGAGAAAGGCATGAAAGCGATTTAGTCGCACAAGTTAAGTTTCGCGGAAAAGAATCTTTTTTTCTGATTCATCTGGAG
>NZ_JADBUP010000005.1:0-79877 GCF_020245605.1 Microcystis sp. M061S2
TGAGATTTCAATTAATTCTCTAACTTCTTTGCTTTACACACCTCTAGCAGATGTTAATGGTAATGGTGGTAATTTTGTTTATACTGTGAGTGATGGTAAAGGAGGTAGTAGTAGCCAAAAAATTAGTTTTGTCATTAATCCTAGTAACTTAATTGTTTCTGCTGTTCCCTCGAATAATGCTCCTGAATTTACGACTAATCCTGAGTTAGAGATTATTGTCGGGAATGATTATAGTTATAATGCAAATGCCGTTGATGCGGATAATGATACCTTATTCTACTCCCTCTCCCTTGCCCCTGATGGTTTAACCATTGACAATAAGACTGGTGTTTTGAGTTGGAAAGCCCCAACAATCGGCAATTATAACATCTCTATTTCAGTGGAAGATGGTAAAGGGGGAAGGGATACCCAAACTTATAATTTAGGGGTAGTAACCAACGTTATTGATTCTCAACCAAATCGTCCTCCAGTATTCGTTTCCAATCCCGTCGTTTCTGGTAATCTCAACAATGAATATCGTTACGATGCTAATGCGACTGATGCTGATAATGACAATTTAACCTATTCTGTCATCAATGCCCCTAATGGTTTGGTAATCAATCAAAATACAGGTCTTGTTACATTCACTCCCACCGTCTCAGGAGAAATCGAGATAACCTTACAAGTTGATGATGGTAAGGGGGGTATTGCGACTCAGGTTTATGCTTTATTGGTATTAGAAGAAGAAACGGATAATTATGCACCTGTCATCATCTCTGAACCTATTCTTAAAGCTAGTACCAGTCAAAATTATGTTTATGATGTTAATGCGATTGATCCTGATGAGGATAATTTAACCTATTCTTTAGTTGATGCTCCTCAAGGAATGAGCATTGATAATTTAACAGGAGAAATTCTCTGGAATACAGCAGGTAAAACTGTTGGTAACTATGATATTTCTGTTAAGGTTACGGATAATCGTGGGGGTGTGGATACCCAAGAGTTTGTTATTGCTTTAAATAATGCTTTATTAGGAACAATTGAAGGGGTTAAATGGGAAGATACCAACGGTAATGGTTTTCGTGATACATCTTTAGTTCAAGGTGCCAGTCCTGATGTGGTTTTTGTCTTAGATGTTTCTGGTAGTGCGGATGATCCTTTTGTCGGGACATCAGTAGGGGATTTAAACGGCGATAATAGAAGTAATACTATTTTAGATGCAGAAATAGCTAGTTTTATTGCTCTCAATAAACAGTTAATTACTCAAGGATTAGGTGATAGAGCCAGAGTTAGTATTGTAACTTTTACCAGTTATGCCATGCAAGCCGACATGAATTCATCCATGTCTGGTGTTCAGTTATTTACCAGTCCAACTGCGGACAATAATAATAATGGTATATTAGATGTAGAAGATGTTTTGCGAACATTTCGATCTATTCTAGGAACTAACTTTGAAGCGGCTTTACAGACAGTTGAAAATACTTTTAATACTATTCAAACCCAACAAGGAAATGGAAATATGATCTTTCTTTCGGATGGTTTTGGTAGTGGTCAGTTTAACGATGAAGTTGATCGCTTAAAGGCTAAAAAATTTAATTTATCTGCTTTTGGAGTAGGAAAGGGCGCATCGTTAACTCAACTAAAAATTATTGATCCCGATACTCGAATTTTTACCTCGACCGATGAATTGTTAGGGTTTTTTGATAATTTAGAAGGAGACAAAGGGTTTATCGAATCAGGATTGGCGGGTATCACCGTTTATCTTGACTTAAATAATAACGGCATTCTTGATATCAACGAGCCTTCTCAAATAACAGCCACTAATGATCCCAAAACTCCTAATGTAGATGAAAACGGAAAATATCAATTCACTGGGTTAGAAGCAGGTACTTATATTGTCAGGGAAATTATACCCACAGATTATAAACAAACTTATCCTGGTGGACAACCTACAGATTCTCTAGGAGATGGTTTTGCTGATGTTATTCTTGACTACTTTAACAGTGGAGCAGGAACGTTTAATGAACCTTATGGAGCAGATAATGATGGCAATGGCCCTGTTTTAGTCAGTGTTGATATTATTTTAGGAAGTGATACTTTAGGAGCATTATCACTTCCTACAGGCTCTTATGTAACTGTTGGTTTTACTGACGAAATTATTATTGATAAACCGGGTAACGATATTTTTATTCCAGAAATCGGATTTGCTGGAGAACAAGCAGAAGTTTACGTTAGTTCTAACTTAGAAGATTTTGTCTTACTTGGAATTGGAGATGGCGGAACAACTTCAATTTTTGATCTTGCTTCAATCAATTTTAACCAACCAGTCCGAGCTATAAAAATTGTTGGACTTGACAATAATGGACTAAGCCCAGGTTTTGATGTTATTAATGTACAAGGATTACCGGATAGTATTGCTAGTCCAGATTTTTATACTGTAAAACTCAAAGCAGGAGAAACTGTTAGTAACATCAACTTTGGCAACCAAAAAATTGATCAACCTATCCCCAATCAAGCTCCCGTATTCACTAGCACAGCGCCTAAAACTGCCCAAATAGGACAATTATTAACCTATCGAGCCACTGCTACCGATGCCAATAATGACAGGTTAACCTATAGCTTACTCAATCAACCTGAAGGCATGGCAGTTGATGCAGAAACTGGTAGCTTAATTTGGCAACCGAAACAAAATCAAATCGGTAATAATCGAGTAGTTTTGCGAGTGTCTGACGGTAAAGGAGGCATTGCTACTCAAGAATTTTTCCTCAATACTAAAGGTATTAACACCCCACCGCAAATCATCTCCTCTCCTAACACCGTTACCCTGATTAATAATACCTACAGCTATGAAGTAAGAGCCACTGATTTTGATAATGATACCCTAACCTATAGCCTAATTAATCCCCCGGAAGGGATGACCATTAATGCCAATACTGGCTTAATAGCCTATACCCCTACTAAGTTAGGAAAACAAACCGTTGAAATCAAAGTTAGCGATGGTTTTGGTGGGACTAATACCCAATCCTATCAATTACAAGTTTTAGCTACATTAGACAACAACTTACCTAGTATTACCAGCACACCTAAAATCATCATTGGTGCTGGGGGATTATATCAATATGATGTCGAGGCTAATGATCCCGAAAATACCGCTATTAGCTACAATTTAACGGTTAAACCCAATGGGATGACTATTGATACAAATACAGGTTTAATTACTTGGCAAACTCAAAACACCACTAACGGTGATTTTCAAGTTACAGTCACAGCGACGGATGCAGATGGTGGGATTGCCTATCAAAATTACTATATCCGAGTTACTCCTAATCAGGCACCGATTATTAATTCTCAGCCGTTAGAATTAGCTCAATTAGGCGTTACTTACAAATATGATGTTATTGCCAAAGATGCAGATAACGACACTTTAACCTATAATCTTTTACAAGCGCCTCAAGGTTTAACAATTGATCAATTTGGCCGTATTCGTTGGCAATCTGCATCCCAAAATCAAGGTATTTATCCTGTGAAGATTCAAGTCAGCGATGGACGCGGGGGAATCACCACTCAAACCTATAATTTAACCCTTAGCAATGATGATATTACTAATCCGGTAGTGGAATTAGGCTTTAATAGTAATTTGATTAATATTGGTCAAAGTATTAATTTCCAAGTTCGAGCAACGGATAATATCGAAGTTAAAACCCTCACTTTGACGGCTAATACAACTCCGCTAACTCTTAATCCTAATAGTCCCAATGGACAAATTAATACTGCTACTTTTGTCGGTCAAAAAGCAGGAGTTTATCAAATTATTGCTACTGCTACCGATGCAGCCGGTAATCAGGATACAGAAACAATTGAAGTGCGGGTACTTGATCCCAGTGATACCAAAGCACCTGTTGTTGAAATTAACAAGACTAACTTAGAAGCCACCCAAGGCATTATCAAGTCACCTACAGATATTATTGCTACCATCACAGATGATAACCTCGAATTTTATCGAGTGGAAATTGCCCCGATTGAAGCAGTTGATTTAAGCAATATCGGGGAAAATGATCCAGATTATACTTTATTGACAAAAGGCACTCAAAATGTTACTAATCAGCAGGTAGCTAATCTAGATCCTCGTTTGTTGGCAAATGGAAGTTATCTAATAAAAATTACCGCTTTTGATTTTAGTGGTAATGGTAATGTTCAAGGCGTTATTTTAAATGTGACAGGACAAAATAAACCGGGTGACTTTTCTTTAGAATATACCGACCTATCTATTCCTTTAACTGGTATTCCCATTGAAATTGTCCGTCGTTATAATAGCTTAGAAAGTGCAAGCCAAGGAGATTTTGGCTATGGTTGGGATTTAGGTTTACAAGATGCCAAAATTGTCGAGTCTTCCCCTGATGGACGAGATTTAAGTGAGGCTAATTCCGATTTATTTGGAACTTCTAATACCTTCTCCGTCGGGACACGAGTAACTTTAAATACTCCCGATGGCCGCCGCGTTGGATTTACTTTTAATCCTGTACCAGTCTCTGCTAGTTTCTTCGGTGCAATTTATGCTCCTAAATTTACTCCCGATGCTGGTGTATTTGATAAATTGGAAGTAGAAAACACTCCGTTAACTATTCGTAGTAATGGTACAGTAGGAGCCTTTCTCTTTAGTTTCTTGGGTTATAATCCCTCGCAATATAAATTAACCACCAAAGACGGCACGGTTTATAACTATGATCAAAAATTTGGTTTAATTGATGTCACCGACAGAAATGGTAATAAATTAACCTTCTCCGATGAGGGTATTACTAGCTCAACGGGTGCTGAAATTGACTTTGTTCGAGATGGTCAAGGTCGCATTACTGAAATTATTGATCCGGATGGTAAGTCTATTAAATACAGCTATGATGCTAAAGGGGATTTAGTAGCAGTGGCTGATCGCACAAACAACATCACTAAGTTAGCATATAATGACCCCAATCGTCAACACTTATTAACAGAAATTATCGATCCCTTGGGACGCAGTGCAACTCGTACTGAATATGACGAAAAGGGCCAGATTAGCAAAATTATTGACGCTAATGGCAATGAATTAAATATCACCTTTGATAATGCTACTAATAGCCAAACTGTCAAAGATCCTTTTGGCAATAAAATTACCCGGGTTTTTGATGCTCAAGGTAACGTTATTCAAGAAGTCGATCAATTAGGGGGTATTACACTCAGAACTTATGATGTCAATAATAACTTAATTAGCGAAACCGATCCCGAAGGCAATATTACCAGTTATACCTATGATAGTCGAGGTAATAAACTGAGTGAGACTGATGGCGAAGGTAACACAAAAACCTTTACTTACAATGCGAATAATGATATTTTGCTGGAAACCGACGCTTTAGGGAATCAAACCGTTTATACCTACGATGGGAAGGGAAATCTGACAAAGCGGGAAGACGCTGAGGACAATATTACCACTTATAACTACAGTCTCAATGGTTTATTAACCTCTGTCACCGATGCTAATGGTAAAATTAGTAACTTTAAGTATGATAATCGTGGTAACTTAACTGAATTAACCGATCCTACGGGAGCAAAAACCACCTTTACCTATGATAGTAATGGACGAGTAGCGAGTGTTACTGATGCTTTGGGTGCTATTACTAATTATATCTATGATGCTCAAGGACGCTTGATTGAAAAAGCTGATCCTGAAGGGAGTAGTTGTGGTTGTGCAAGGGGTATTACGAAAACCGAATATAACGCCGCTGGGGAGAAAATCGCCGAAATTGACGCATTAGGAAGACGTACAGAATACCGTTATAATGATCGTGGTTTATTGATTGAAACCATCTTACCTGATAGCACTCCTGATAATTTAAGCAATAACCCTCGTACCCAAAATCAATACGACGATTTAGATCGTTTAACGGGTTTTATTGATGAATTAGGACGTAAAACTATCTATATTTATGACGCATTAGGGCGAGAAATCGAAGTAATTTATCCTGATAGTACCCCTGACAATTTAACAGATAATCCCCGCACGAAAAAAGAATACGATAAAGCTGGGCGAAAAATTGCCGAAATTGACGAATTGGGTAATCGTACCGAATATGACTATGATAAGAGCGATCGCCTCTTAACCGTTACTAATGCCCTGAATCAAGTTACTAGCTATACTTATGATAAAGAGGGGCGACGAATTGCCATGACAGATGCGTTAGGGCGCATCACTGGGTATGATTATGACGCGCTTGATCGTCTTCTTACCACAACTTACGCTAATAAAACTGTAATGACTACCACTTATGATCCTTTAGGACGAGTGATAGCAGAAACAGATTTAGCAGGAAATACCACTAATTATGAATATGACGCTTTAGGAAGACTAACGGCGGTAATTGATGCTTTAAATCAACGTACTGAGTATAAATATGACTTAGTGGGTAATTTAATCGAGCAAAAAGACGCAAATGGTAATATAACTAAGTTTGAATATGACAGTTTACGCCGTCTAAAAGCTACCATCTTACCTGGTGGACAACGTAACGAGACAATTCACGATAAAATCGGTAATTTAATCAAAGTAACTGACTTTAATGGAGCAGTCACCACCTATAAATATAATGAGCGTAATTGGTTAACCGAAAAATCCTTCTCTGATGGTACAGCTACGGAAACCTTTACCTATACCTTGACGGGGGAATTAGCTACCGTTATCGATAACCGAGGGATGACAAATTATGTTTATGATGAGCGTGACAGATTAATTAGTCGTACCGAACCCGATAACCGTACTATTAGCTATACTTACGACAAGGCTAGTAATATTCTTACCTTAACCGTACCTTCAGGCACAACTACTTATACTTATGATGTGTTGAATCGCCTTGATACTGTTAAAGATGCCGATAATGGAGTAACAGACTACGATTATGATACGGTGGGTAATTTGATTAAAACAGTCTTCCCCAATGGGGTGATTGAAAATCAACAATATGACTTATTAAATCGCTTAACCTATCTCGAAAACCGCAACTCTACGGGTATTATTTCTAGTTATGCTTATACCCTAGATGCAATGGGTAATCGGGTGAAAGTGGTAGAAAATGATGGTCGTACAGTGGAGTACAATTATGACAATCTCTATCGTTTAACTCAAGAGAAAATTACTGACAGTGTAGCAGGTAACAAAACGATTACTTATAGTTTTGATGCAGTAGGAAATCGTTTAGAAAAAGTCGATTCAGTGGCAGGTAAAACCACCTATAACTATGATAAAAACGACAGATTATTAAAAGAAATCCTTGGCGGAAATATTACCCAATATCAATACGATGATGAAGGTAATCTCCTTGCTAAGGTAGAAAATGGCGCAACTACCACTAATTATGAGTGGAATGCTAAGGGTGAATTAACCGCAGTAGAAGTCACGGAAAACGGCGAAACCGGACGCATTGAGTTTGAATATGACCACAATGGTATCCGAGTGGCGATTGATGTGGATGGTGAGGTGACTCGCTTCTTAATCGACAATAATCAACAGCAATACGCCCAAGTGATTGAGGAATATCAAACTAATGGTACAGTTAATAATACCTATACTCACGGTTGGGATTTAATCTCTCAAGAGGACGGTGCAAATCGGATTTACTATCAAGTGGATGGTTTAGGTAGCACTCGTTTGATGACGGGTAATAATGGTTCTGGCATTGTAGAATATGATTATGATGCTTATGGTAATTTAACCCGTAAAGTAGGGGATGCGGATAATAATTATCTGTTTGCGGGTGAGCAGTTTGATGATGCGGTAGATGGTTATTATTTACGAGCAAGGTATTATGATCCTAATACAGGGCGTTTTGCTTCCGTTGATCCCTTTGAGGGTTACAATAATCAGCCGATAACCTTGCATGATTATTTATACGCTGGGGTTAATCCGGTAAATGCGATCGATCCTAGTGGGGAAGTGGCTTTAATTGAGTATGTTAAAATATTTACTTTGACAAGAGTAATTCCATTTTTATTACGTCCATCAAGTCCTTTTAGTCCATTGTATTTACCTTATTTCCCTGTAAGATTAGAAAAGCTTGGAGCAATTTTGAATGGACTAAATTTGCTTGAGTTTTTAAGTATGTTGTTTTAGTGCGATCGCCTGATCTTGTAGGGTGCGTTAGGCGGCGATAATCTCTGATAAAAAACCTAAATTAACAATCCGCCGTAACGCACCAACTTTATTATTAAATTGGTGCGTTACGCTTTCGCTGTAGAATTGCGATCATTTGTTAACCCAAATTAGAGATCATCGGGAGTTAATCCTGTTAATTTAGCAATTCTTGCTAACATTTTAGGTCCAATTTCATCGCCATCATGGAAAGCAAAAACGACATCATTCCAGCCAGATATTTCTAAAGTTTTATGAGAGCCTGTCTGTCGTTTAATTTTCCAACCTATGCTTTTTAATGCTTTTAAAACTTGTTTAGCTTTCGTTGCTGACCATTGACTCATAGAGCAACAAATGATAAATTTAGGTGATTTTCTGGAAGTTCTCCCTGTTCAAGTTGATCGGCTAAGACACGCAAAGCAAGGGCTTGAACTTTAGAAATAGCTTCCTGTTGACTATTGCCATAAACTAAAACTCCCGGAAGTTCGACGATTTCAGCAATATATCGTCCATCTTCTTCTTGTTCTATTTCAATCTTATAATTCATTTGATAATTACCTATTTGATGAACTTCTGTCTTGATTATGGTATTATAGTAAGTAGCTGGTTATAATTAAATTAAAAATGGATTTTAGGTTCGATCCCCCCTGCCCCCCTTGATAAGGGGGGTGCCGATCCCCCCTTAGTCCCCCCTTTAATCCCCCCTTAATAAGGGGGGCATCTGACAACTTTTAACGCCTACCTACTTATCGAATAATTCATAAATTATCAAAGGAGATTGTCATGAAAGGAGAATTCACCGCCATCATTGAAGCAGCAACAGAAGGGGGATACTGGGCGATTTGTCCTGAAGTCCTAGGTGCAAATGGTCAAGGAGAAACCATTGAAGAAGCCAAAGAAAGCTTAAAAAGTGCTATTCAACTAATTTTTGAAGATCGTTTAGCTGATATTCGTCGAGGACTACCGAAAGAGGCGATCGAGGAGACAATTTCCATTCCATGAAACGTCAAGAATTAGAAAAAAAGTTGCGGAAAGCTGGTTGTTATCTTAAGCGAGAGGGTGCATCTCATTCTCTTTGGATTAACCCTCAAACTGGGGTGATTGAAGCTGTACCACGACATACAGAAATCAAAGAATTTTTAGCACAAAAAATTCTCAGAAACCTGAATGCCCAATAGTGCGATGCCGAAGGTACTGCCTAGCAGTACGCCGATCTTGTAGGGTGAGTGTTTGTGGCGATAATCTCTGTTAAAAAAACAAAATCAACAATCCGCGCCCCGCGCACCAACTTTATTATTCTGTGTTACCGAATAAGATATAATTGGGAAGGTGAAAATAGCGCAATCACCGATCTGGTAGGGTGCGTTCCCTGAAACCTTTGCGACTGCGACATGATTTGATATTGGGGAACGCACCACCCTTAAGGTTATGGTTACGGTGTTGGGGGTTTGGGAAGGAGAATTTAGATTAAAATAGATAACAGATAATTAGCAAAGTCTGCTCATAATGCCGAATATTATCTGGTCGGATTACTTACAATATCGAGCCAAACTGAGAGGATTTGAACTTGCTAAAATAGAAGAGATTCTCAAATACTCTGGAGAAAGGTACTACGATACTGAAACGGGTCGTCTTATTGCCGTAGGTAAGCATGATAATCGTTTAGTAATTATTCCTTATGAATACGATGATAATTTTATAACTCCTGTCACGATTCATGCGACAACACGCCAACAAATTTGATTTCGCCTAACAACTGGGAGATCTACTATCCATGAGTAACCCTAAAATGAGATACTTTGAACAAGAAGACATTCTTTATTTAACTATTTCTGATGAACCAGAAGCTAACAGTGTAGAAATTAATCCAAATATTACGGCTGAACTTAATGATTTAGGAGAATTAATTGGCCTAGAGATTACCAATGCTAGTTCTTTTATCCGAGATTCAATTTTAGAGTCAACCCAAGGAAAAATATTAAATTTGTCCGCCCAATGACTTATTGAGTGAGATCACCGATCTTTTAGGGTGCGTTAGACGGCGATAATCTTTGATAAAAAACTCAAATTAACAATCCGCCGTAACACATCAACTTCATTATTAAATTGGTGCGTTACGCTATCGAATGGCGCACCCTACGATTTATGTTTTTGTTTGAGCGTGATCGTTTATAATCAAAATATCATTATTTTAGAGTAAAAGAAAAATGCGTAAACAGACCATTCAATATACATCATCTTTAGATGCTTTGATTGCTGTTGCCAAGCGACTTAGCGTCTATGAGAACCAACATAAAATGGATTCTGAAGATTTTTATAACGAATACAATCAGGGAATATTGTCAGATGATATAATATTTATAGAATGGGCAAACGATTATCGTCATTACCTTGCTTTGCGTCAAGAATTAGAACAAAGATTAAATCATGCTGCTTAAACTTTTATCTGATTACCTCAATCAAGTAGAGCAAGCAATTGTGCAGTGTGAAAATGCTTATGTAGAACGTTATCAAGAAGAAATACTGACATCACAAAGAGCTAATTTAAGAATTAGGCTGCGTTTCAAGCAGACCCATTTATTAGAAATAAACGAAGCTATAGTAATCACAGACAATTACTTAGAATTCCTAGATTATCGTTACCATTTCCAAGATGAAAAAAACAACCTAGTTTTTCGCTATGATAGTACCCCTCACTTTCCCAATATTTCTACTTTTCCCCATCACAAGCATTTACCAAACGATGTAATTAGTTGTCACAAACCTGAAATTACTCAAGTCTTAAAAGAAGCAACAGAGTTATTGAGGTAAATAAAACGTATTTAATGCGATCGCTGATCGGGTAGATTGCGTTAGGCGGCAATCCCAAAAGTAGGGGCGCAAAGAACTTGCACCCTCTGGATATCACGGTAATTCCCCTGACGGTGGCTTCTAGCGGAACATTGCCCGCAGGGAACTAGAGAGTTGATTGGCTACCCGTGCGGCCACCAATCCCGAAAGGGCAGCAACCACCACTGTAGCAAGGCAGGTTAGCTGCGCTGCCCCCGGCCCCCCCACCCCCAGCACCATCGCCACGGCGGTCAGAGGTAGGCGATAGCCGCCAGCAATACCGGCCGCTGCCCCCGCCGCACCGGCCAGATCCCCCGAAATCTCAAAGGTGGTGGCGAACACCCGGCCACTGAGGTCGCCGATCGCCAGAAAAGGGACAAACACGCCGCCACAGCCCCCGGCTAAAACCGCAGCGGTGGTAGCCGCAGCCCGGAGCAGAGCCACTGCCAACAGGTGATAAGGAGTTGTTTCAATGTTTTCGGCCCAGACGATAGCGGCTCCCCCTGGTCCAAAAGCCGCTGCGGGGGTCGCCACCTGTCCGATCACGATCGCCAAGAACAGCATCATCAGGCTACCAATGAGGAGACGAGTGGCGGGCCTGTCCCGCAAGCCTCTGGCCCAGTAGATCGCCTCACCGGTGAGGGCTGTAATCGTGCCAGCGATCGCTCCGATCAACAAAGTGGCAGCCACCGCATCCCCGAAGTCAGTCGGGGCAACCTGCGGCACCACCAGCCGGATCAGTTGCAGCTTAAAGGCAGCGTTGACTCCCCATCCCACCAGTCCCCCGGCTAACATCGCCGCCACTCGCTCCGGGGTGATCGGAACCTGGCGTCGCTGACTCAACTCAAACATAAAGAAGCTGCCCACCAGAGGGATTCCCATCAGGGCAGAAACACTTGCCGCACCGCCACCGATGGCCAGGGGCCGCACCAGTTGACGCAGGGCTGGATTTATGCTACCCAACCAGGTTCCCGTTGCCACGCCAATATGAGCCGCCGGTGATTCCGTTCCCATGGGCGCACCCAGTCCAACAGTGGAGAGGATGGCTAGGGCCCGCAACGGTGCTAGATTCCAGGGGAACCGCTCTTCGGTCCCAGATGCGTTCACCACGTCACCGGTCAGATCGGCCCGAGCAATGTCATGGGGGAAGGAGTACCAGGCCATGAGAGAACCCCAGCGGCCAGAGGCAGTGGCCTCGCGGGGAGCTAAGGTCTGCACGGGTTGGCCTCTACCCAGTCCAAACAGGACTAGCACTGCTAAGGTAACGCCCACCAGAGGCAGCAGCAGTAGCCAGACGTTGCCTAGGCCAGAGGCAATCCTGAGGGTTTGCTTAATTGCTTCAGTCAGCAGTACCGCGGCCAGAGAACCGATCAAACCGCCGAGCAGACCAGCAACGGCCCATGGGCCTACCCTGGTTAAGAGAAGTTGTAGTTTGTTATTTAGCATCGCGCAAGGAAAGTTAAGTTTTTATTGTTCTGATAGCCAGTCCATTTGAGTAGTCATGCAAAACACCCTGAAAGTTTTTACTATATACTAGGTCGTTTCGATGCGGCGGTTCTCTCTCGGCAGACTCCCACTCCCCCTCAACAGGAGAATTAATTGCCGGATTCTCTTGTCTCGTGCCAAGGTTCCATCTTGCAATGAGAAAAGTGAGCGCCTCCCTTCCTTCCCCGCGTTACAAGGGAAATCCTTGCAACGCAGTACACTACCTCTTGCCTCTTGCCTTTTGCCTATTGCCTATCCCAACCAAGAAATTAATTTTACACGACTACTTAATAGTGACGTGGAGTATAAACCCATTGCTTGGTTTTACCTTGCTCAATCAGGCGAGTTTTGCTCGATCCGATCAAAATTATGGTTCGCATATCCGCATCGTTAATAGTCATATCCTCTAGGAATTTCACCGTCACTGTTTCTCCTTTTCGCCCTAAATTACGCGCTAATACCACGGGAGTTTGCGGCGATCGCCATTGTAATAAAATCTCTTTTGCCTTCTCCAATTGCCAAGTGCGCTCTTGAGACACAGGATTATAAAATGCGATCGCTAAATCAGCTCGGGCCGCTAACTCAATGCGCTGAGAAATCACCTGCCAAGATTTGAGAATATCCGATAGGGAAATCGCACAAAAATCATGGCCTAAAGGTGCGCCAACCCTGGCGGCCGCCGCTTGCATGGCCGAAATCCCCGGACAGATCTGAATGGCGATCGCATCCCATGCCGGTTTTGCTTTTTTTTCTAATACCTCAAACACGGCCGCGGCCATGGCATAAATTCCCGGATCTCCAGAGGAAACTAAGACAACCGATCGCCCCTTAGCCGCTAAATCTAAGGCCATTTCTGCGCGATCGAGTTCCACCCGATTATCCGATTCATGGCGGACAATTTCTGGTGTTCGCAGGGATTCTACCAAATCCAAATAGGTTTTATAACCCAGCCAATCCGTGGCTTTTTCCAACACTTCTCGAACTTCCGGCGACATCCAATTTAGCGCCCCCGGTCCAGTTCCAACTATGGCTAATTTACCTTGACTTTCCTGGTCCAAATCCCCCAGAGGTAAACTGGATTTTTCCTTAATTTGCTGGCTTTCCTCCCACAGATAAACTAAACAGTCACTGCTAGGTTTTGCCAAGTTTAAGTTATTTTTATCGGTAATCTCAATGCTCAATTTTGCATCTGATGAAATTGGTAAATTACTATTTTTTAACCAGTCCGCTTCACCGATTAATTTTACTTTTTCACCCGCCAATAAATCGGCAAGAAACTTCTTAGCATCATCGGGATTAACTAACTGATAACCCGGTGGTGGCGATAATAAGGTCGTTTTAAATCTAATATCACCAGTCGTAGTAATTGCGGGGGAAATTTGCCAAACCGAGGCAATTTGACGAGCGAGATCATTAACCCCTTGTAAACCCCCCAACAAAGGCACTACGGCGCTACCATCTTCTGCGATTGCTAATACAGGCGGTTCTTGCCATTTATTAGTTAATAAAGGTGCTAAGGTGCGAATTAAAATACCCGCCGCACAAATGCCAATAATTGGCGTTCCCATCTGGAAAAATTCTCGCACCGTTTCACCAAAATTAGTATAGGTAAAATCAGCCGAATGGGTACGATCTATTAACCCATAAACCACTGCTTCCGGTAGGGCTATTTGCACTTGACGAGCCACGGGGATACTGGTTTCTCCTAAAATCAGAATAGCTGGAGGTTTCATTTAGCTTCCCCCGACTGCGCTGCAGTTAACTTTTGGACAAATTCTTGATGTTCTACCGAGTTAATTCCAGCTTTTAAGATGTCTAACACCCGTGACATATTGCCGTTGAGCATGGCTGAAATATCTAACCACAAACCCGGAAATACTAGAGAGCAAATCACTCCTTCTTGGTTGGGTAACAAAGAAATATAATCGCCATTTTCTAAATTAAACCAATCAATTTTTTGGTCAAATACTTGCCAAACAAGGTATTCTTGAATACCACTGCGTCGATAAGCACGTTTTTTATCCCCTAAATCTATGGCGGCACTACTAGCGGCAATTTCTACCACTAATTCCGGCGCTCCTTCTAGGTATCCCTCTACAGTTAGGGTTGATTTTCCCCCGCTTTCTTGACTAATTAATAACACCCCATCCGGCTGTAGTTCGTTGTCGATATCCAAGCGAACGGTTGGCTCAATACCCATTTGTACTTGGGGGGTAGCAGCTTGATAAACTCCCAACCAAGTGATTAAACGTCCGTGGGGTTCAGCATGAAATTTAAACCTTAATGGGGATGCCATATACACAACTCCTTCGATCAGTTCGGCTTTTTTTAATCCTGGCATAGCTTGATAACGGCGCTCGAATTCGGGACGAATTAAGCGATCCCCATTTTCTAACGGGGGTAAATGTTGAGTGGTTACAGCCTGAGAATTTAAGGATTTAGCCAGGGAAGAAGTCATGGTGGCAGTCTTTGGGAACAAAACAGCATTGATTTTATTATAGATTGTTTTATTGGACTTCTTGAGGGATTTAATTTTTAACTGAAATTTTCCCAGAAGTCCTGCGCTTTTAGCAATGGTATGAATGGCGACCAACAGATAGACAATTACCCAAAACTATAGCATTTATCTTAGTGGTGAGGTACAAAATTTTCCTTTTGGGAAGTCGGTAGTCGATACCAAATTAGGTTACACTTCATCTAGTTATGAGAAACGCTGTCATAACTGATATAGCGCACCTAAATGAAATGTAAACGTCCTCTTCTAGAGCCTACCCATTCACGAATAACCGATAACTGATAATGTTGGTTCCCCTTACCCGTCAATCGATCGAGCAAATTGTCCCGATTATCGCCACCGGCCCCCAGTACGCTCACTATTGGGGTAAATGGTCTGATTTTCTGCGCCGTTTATTCATTTCTATCATCGCTCTCACCGCAGCTTGGTTAATCGGTAATTTATTCGGCCCTGGTGGATTAACGATTAAACTGATTTTCGACATTATCGCCGGTTTATATTGGCTCTGGGGTCCGGTTTATTGGGCCAGTGTTCGCAATAATACCTATCGTCGTCTTCCCTACGGGGGGTTTTGGCGCGGTCGCGTTTTCGATGCTTTTGTTACCGAGGAATTAATCGGGGAAGAAGAAAGGGTCAATAAACGCGGGGAATTAGAGATTATCGAAAATCGCCAACGCTGTATTAATCTAGAAATCGGTGATCAAACTGGCTTTTCGGCGATCGTTCGCGCTCCCCTCAAACGCATCCATAAATCGATCCGTCCCGGGATGGTGGCCGAAGCTTTGTTAATGTCTCGAGAACCCGATTTAGGGGATATCAATCAGCTTTCTGATGTCCATCTTCCCCAACTCGACCAGTGGATAGGGGAATATCCTGTGCTGCGACGGGATATTTTTCAGCAAGTTAGTCGAGAATTAGGAGGAGGAAAAGAACCCCGGCCAAAACCTTCTCGTTATTCTAATAATGTCATCCGAAGACGCAAAACCCGTTAATTTGTCGGCGATCTTTGAAAAGATACCAGTTTCTCAGTCATCAATGAATCATAATTTACAGATTTTGGCTAATTTAATCCTTGTTTTTGCTGTTTTTGAACCATCAAAAATTAATTATGCAAGAGGTTTAATATAATGTTAATTGAGCTTAGAAGGAGATAAATTGATGACGGCATCCTATGAGCAAGACTTTGGACTTTGGGCCGAACAAATGGCCGATTTATTAGCTTCCGGTCGGTTTTCCGAGTTGGATATTGAGAATTTAGTCGAAGAGGTGCGGGATTTGTCGAAACGGGAGCGCGATCGCTTACTCGCTAGTCTCAGATTAATTTTGCATCATTTATTAAAGTGGGACTATCAACCTCAACGGCGATCCAGGGGTTGGTTGGGAACTATTCAGGGAGAAAGAGCTAATATTAGGCTTTATTTGGACGATAGCCCCAGTTTAAAGCGATATTTAACCGATGAAAGCCTATTTAAACTCTATGCTGTTGCTTGTTCCGATGCCTTTAGAGAGACGGGATTAGAGTTTCCCCCCGTTTGTCCCTACGGTATTGAGGATATTTTAAATCGTTCTCTTCATTTGTCGGAACGATAGACGAATCCCCTCACCTAACGACTGTATCTTAGAATACATTTTGCCTACCAAAACCAGCCGAAACCCCTAGTGATTTTCTTCTTCTCTATTTTCAATATTTATTGCTGACATTTCTGAAGGCAAAGGAGTTGCTAACGAATATTGACATCAATCATCAATTGATTTTTTTCAATCTTTATATTCGCTCTTTTCACAACAATGAAAGCAGAAATAGAATCACTGGCATCGTATTCAAGAGAAAAATCTCTTTTATAACTAGCGTCCTCTAACCATTCAGCAATATTACGCCAATTCTCTACCTTGCCATTATTATTACCCACCAGTTCTTTAACGTATTGATAGAGTGTAGTACATAAATCTACCTCAACTCCTTTACGACTCTTCTTGAGTTTTTCAGCAATTTCTGTGGGACTATAACCGCAGAGTAATCCTTGTAAATGTTTTTTTTCAGTAGGAGTCAGTCGCTTTCCCTTAACAGAAGCAAGATCAAGATAAAGAGTTTCTAAGTCCCATTGACTCATAGCTCGGAAAAAAGGGTCATTATTGGTATCCATAAATTTTTGCCTAAAAATTTCCTAGTCAGATTCTAGCATAATTCCTAGTGTTGACTAATTGAATGATGTAGAACTATAACTTATTGTAAATGATTAGTAAACAACCACTTTTTAATTGAGGTAATTAAATATGTTTAGTTATACTCCTCCTACCAGTTATACTGGTACTAAAAATGGCGATATAATCTACGGATCTGCTCAAAATGATTATATTTTTGGGGCTGATGGGGGTGATCATTTATATGGCGGTCGTGGAAATGATACTCTTGCGGGAGGTGAAGGAAATGACTATCTTGATGGAGGCGATGGTGACGATATTTTGCAAGGATCGGACACTCTTAATTATTACTACGGCATCCCCGGTCTAACTGTCCCAGAATATGATACTTTAGTTGGAGGTGCGGGTCGTGATACATTTGTAATTGGGAATAATCGAGGTAATCTTAATATGGGGCCTGGTTATGCAGTAATAGCTGATTTTACCTCTTTTGTTGATCGCATTCAAGTTAAAGTAAGTGGAGTATCTGCAGTAACTGGTATTACTCTTAAAAAACAAAATATGGTTGGAGGAGGTGCTTCAGATACACTTATTTATAATGGTACAGATTTGATAGCAGTTGTTCAAGATAATAGTAGTTTACAATTAAATAGTAGTTATTTTAACTTTGTTTAATGCAACTATCAGATTTTGTAGGGTGCGTGTTTGCGGCTACCAATTCTGATCAAAAACCAAAATCAATAATCCGCGCCCGACGCAGCAAATTTATTATTAAATTGGTGCGTTACGCTTTCGCACTTCACACCCTAAGAGTGGTACGAAGTTGAAGGGTGATCGTTCTTGTCGGTGGGACGGAGTGCGATCTCTGTCATCGAATAAGATATAATTGGGAAGGTAAAAATAGTTAAAGCATTATGAGTTACCAAAACATTATTACCATTGAACCTGGAAAACGCAGCGGAAAACCCTGCATTCGAGGAATGCGTATAACTGTGTACGATATTCTAGAATATTTAGCAGCAGGAATGACAGAAGCAGAAATTCTTGAGGATTTTTCAGAATTAACTTCCGAGGATATCAAAGCTTGTTTGGCTTTTGCTGCTGATCGAGAGAAAAAATTATTTATCACCTCCTTATGAAACTGTTATTAGATGAAAATTTGTCAGATCGTATTATTGATAAAATAATTGATTTATATTCTAATTCTCAGCACGTCAAGACTTTAGGACTGATCAATACTGATGATGCACTTATCTGGGAATTTGCCAAATTCAACGATTTTGTAATTGTCTCTAAAGATGCCGATTTTCATCAGCGCAGTCTATTATATGGTCATCCACCCAAATTTATCTATCTTCGTATTGGTAATAGTCCCACTGCAAAAATTATCGAAATTTTAAGGGATAATTTTTTAATCGTTATTAAATTTTACAATAGTGAAACAGAAAGTATGCTGATATTAAGTTGAGTGTGATCGCTGATCTGGTAGGCTGCGTGTTTGCGGCTACCAATTCTGTTAAAAAATCAAAATCAATAATCTGCACCCCACGCACCAACTTTGTCATTAAATTGGTGCGTTACTACGATTAATTTTCTCACTGGATTGACCGAAGGAAACGCAACACACATTAGATAGGGTTTGCCGAAAAAGCTTTTCGTGGGGTTAGGAGTCAGTCCCAACGAAAAAATTTTCACCACCACAGATGAAAGAGGTTTCTTTCCCTACACCCCACACCCTACACCCCACACCCTCTTTCCAGTCAGTCCCAACGAAAAAATTTTCACCACCACAGATGAAAGAGGTTTCTTTCCCTACACCCCACACCCGTTCTGACCTCGGCCATCTATATATATAGGGTTTGCCGAAAAAGCTTGTTGGTGGGGTTAGGAGTCGGTCTTCAGTATTCAGTGATCAGATGCGGGTTTTCAGTTCACTGTTTACTGTTCACAGCCAAAAACTCCCTACTCCCCAATTCATAATTCATAATTTCCTATCCCTTTTAAACAGGATTTAGTATTAGCCTGTATCAGTATTTCTGATTCTATAGTTAAGTTTGGCTAATAACAGCTTATTTTTAGTTCTTTATCAAGCCCCTATTATAATTTTTAATCTCTGACCCTTAGTCCCATTTAACATTGATATTAAAAATCTGGTTTTTTGTAGCGAAGAAAACAGATTTATTAACCATTATCTGCTGCTATAGAGGGAAATCGGGGAGGGCTGATAATCCTTGAAAGCCTTGTCAATACTAGCATTATTACCTCTCAAAATTTCACTAATTCCCTAAGTTTTCCTAACCTTGATCCCCTCTAGGAGACAAAAAATTAAAAATCTTTCATCTTAACTTGGTTTTTGGTGCAGGTCAACCCTTTATTTAAATTTTTGATTCTCTTGCCCGATAACGATATAAATTCTCGTAATGACCAACCAATTTTCCGTGATACGGTTGAACAGAACGCAACCAAGTTAGCTCTGCAAACACAAAGGAATGTTAGCAAATTCCTTCAGCTTTGCATTGGGAACTTGCTAACGCACAATTAAGAAAGTCTATGAATAAACAACTGATCAACAAACTACAAGCTGTAACCGCCCTCACCGTAGTGGGGACTACAGCCTCGATAATTTGTTCCCAGACAGCAGGGCACAGCAACAGCCTGACGGACATTACCCTAGATCGTCAAACTGTGGTCGAGTCAACTACTCAAACCGTTCTGTCCGCTTTTTCTAAAAGTCGAACAACTGATTCAAGTATTAAGATATCACGTTCGGTTCAAGACAATGCTAACGAAATTCTGAAAACTTTGGAGTCCCTAGTGGACAAAGAAAATACCGTCCCTGCAAGCGTTACACCCCGAACCCAAGAGGCCATTCCTTCGACGGTACAACCTCAATCACAACCCAATCAAGTCAAGCCGGCTTCGGCTAATGCCCCAGCTACCAATCCTGCCTCAGTGACACCAGCAGAGAAGCCGAAAACAAGCCAAGCGGTAAAAACCAGCAGTCGCCCCCGTAAAAAGGGAATGGCCTCTTGGTATGGTCCTGGTTTCCACGGTCGTCGCACCGCTAGTGGTGAGACTTTTAACTCTAGTAGTTTAACCGCAGCCCATCGCTATCTACCTTTCGGCACCAAGGTTAGGGTAACTAATCTGCGTAACGGGCGCTCGGTGGTGGTGCGAATTAACGATCGCGGTCCGTTTAGCGGTGGTCGCCTCATCGATCTCTCCAGAGGTGCGGCAGCGATTATCGGTGTCTTCCAATCGGGAGTTGCCCCAGTTGTCTTGGAAGTTTTAGGCAGATAATCAGTAAACAGTTATCAGTAAACAGTTATCAGTAAACAGTAAGCAGTGAAAAGACAGCACTGTTAATGCTACTCAATACCCCTCACTCAATAATGCGTCTTGGAAAATTTAGTACAAATGCTCGGAATTCCTGCTTATCCCTGACTAAAAACTCACATCTGATCAGTGATCACTGGTAACTGGTAACTGATCACTGATAACTGATAACTGATAACTGATAACTGATAACTGATAACTGCTATAGTGATCCTATTGGGATTTGACGGGGTTTATGTTAGAAATTAACGATTTATCGGTTAATTATGGCGGAATAAAGGCATTACAGCAGGTTAGTTTAAGGGTAGAAACGGGGGAAATTGTCACCCTGATTGGAGCGAACGGAGCAGGAAAAACGACGACTCTAAAGACTATATCTCGGCTTTTAACAGCAAAGACGGGGCGAATAATCTATCAGGGTCAAGATATTACTCATTTACCGCCCCATGAAATCGTTAAACGCGGAATTGCCCATAGTCCGGAAGGTAGAAGAATCTTAGCTCGTCAAACAGTCTTGACAAATTTGCAGTTAGGTGCTTATACGAGAAGCGATCGCCTAGGAGTAAAAAGCGATATCGAAGAGCAGTGGCAAATGTTTCCCCGACTATCGGAGCGCCGAGAGCAGTTAGCGGGAACCCTAAGCGGTGGGGAACAGCAGATGCTGGCGATTGCCAGAGCTTTAATGAGTCGTCCCAAGTTATTGTTACTAGACGAACCTAGTTTAGGACTAGCGCCGCAGATAGTGCGAGAAATCTTCAGTATTATCCGTCAATTAAACGAATCGGGAGTAACTATCCTGTTAGTGGAACAAAACGCCCATTTAGCCCTAGAAACTGCCAATCGCGGCTATGTTTTGGCAGCGGGACGCTTGACTATCGCAGGAGAAGCCGGGGATTTACTCAGGGATGAGCGGGTCAAACAAGCTTATTTGGGTTAATCGATGATGATGCGCCAATTATAGATAAAAGCCTATGGTAAAGGTAGGCCAAAAAATATTCACAAAATTTTACAAAGTCGCATAAAATGAACACATAACGAAATAGGTATTTTTTCTTACTGCCATGCTAACGGCTAACTTCCCCTGGCTCACTGCCATCATTTTGCTCCCCTTGCTTGCCTCCTTCCTAATCCCTGTAATCCCCGACAAGGAAGGAAAAACCGTTCGTTGGTTTGCTCTTGGAGTCGGACTAGCAGACTTTATATTAATGTGCTACGTCTTTTTACAAAAATATGATTTAAGCAACCCCAACCTACAATTAGTAGAAAAAATCGATTGGGTTCCCCAAATTGGTTTAAGTTGGGCGGTGTCGGTGGATGGTATCTCGGCACCGTTAGTTTTATTAGCAGGATTGGTGACAACCCTTTCTATCCTGGCCGCGTGGCAAGTAGACCGCAAACCCCGTTTATTCTACTTCCTGATGCTGTTGCTCTACGCCGCTCAGATTGGTGTTTTCGTCGCCCAAGATTTATTATTATTCTTTTTAATGTGGGAAATCGAGTTAATTCCCGTTTATCTACTCGTTTCCATCTGGGGTGGTCAAAAACGTCGTTATGCCGCCACTAAATTCTTACTCTACACCGCCGCCGCTTCTATCTTCATCCTCGTTGCCGGTCTAGCCATGGCCCTTTACGGTGGTGGCGCGATGACCTTTGATATGGCGGAATTAGGATTTAAAGATTATCCCCTCGCTTTAGAATTAGTCCTTTACGCCGGTTTATTAGTCGCTTTCGGAGTCAAACTCGCCATCTTCCCCCTCCATACTTGGCTCCCCGATGCTCACGGTGAAGCTTCTGCACCTGTATCGATGATTCTCGCTGGTGTTCTCCTTAAAATGGGTGGTTACGGTTTAATCCGTCTTAATATGGGTCTTCTACCCGATGCACACATCTACTTTGCCCCGATTCTAGCGATTCTCGGTGTCGTTAATATTATCTACGGTGCTTTCGCTTCCTTCGGTCAACAAAACATGAAACGCCGTCTCGCTTATTCCTCGGTTTCACACATGGGATTCGTCCTTTTAGGGATTGCTTCCTTTACCGATGTGGGTATTAGCGGCGCTATGTTACAAATGCTCTCCCACGGTTTAATTGCCGCCGTCTTATTCTTCCTTGCCGGTGTCACCTATGACCGCACCCATACCTTAGCTTTAAACGAGATGGGTGGGATTGCTCAAGCGATGCCGAAAGTCTTCGCTCTCTTTACTGCCGGCGCCATGGCTTCCCTAGCTTTACCCGGAATGAGCGGTTTTGCCAGTGAAATTACTGTATTCATCGGTGTCACTAGCAGTGACGTTTATAGCCAAACCTTCCGGGTTGTGACTGTCTTCCTCGCTTCCGTTGGTTTAATCCTCACCCCGATTTATCTACTCTCCATGCTTCGTCAAGTTTTCTACGGAGATAGTTCTTCCTGCGATATTACTAACATTCTCCCCAACAAAAGCAACGAACAAGCAGTTTGTTTCGGTACTAGCTGTGTCCTTCCTCACGAATCAGAATATATTGACGCTAAACCCAGAGAAATCTTTATCGCTGTCTCTTTCCTCGCTTTGATTGTCGCTATCGGTTTTTATCCCCAACTGGCTACCCGTATCTACGATGTGAAAACGGTAGCAGTTAACTCGGAAGTGCGTCAAGCTTACACAGAAATCGCCGCTACTCGTCAAAATATCTACGCTGAAACTCAAGCGGATGTAAGCGCCAAGGTTGCCAGTATATTCCAATAAATTGGCAAGTCTAAAGTTCATAGCTTATCGGGAGTGGAAATTCTGCTCCCGATTTTTTTTGGCGAGGAGAAAGATGCGAGCATTTATACTAAAATCTAGGATAGCCGGTTTAATATCGTCTCTGGGATCAAAACTGAAGCTTAGAATAGATGAAATATGTGGACTTTTATTGATTTATTTGCCGGTATAGGAGGATTTAGAATCGCCCTAGAAAATCTCGGTTGTCAATGCGTTTTTTCCTCGGAAATCGATCCTCACTCCCAAAAGGTTTACTTAGCTAACTATGGTCATTTACCCGATAATCAAGACATCAGAAACTTAGAGGCAAAAACTGTCCCCGATCATGATATACTCTGTGGCGGTTTTCCCTGTCAAGCGTTTAGTATCGCCGGCAGAAAACACGGTTTTGAAGATGCACGCGGAACCTTATTTTTTGAAGTTGCCCGGATCCTGCACGAAAAGAAACCGAAAGCTTTTATCTTAGAAAATGTCCAGGGTTTAGTTCATCATGATCGAGGTAAAACTTTAAAAACTATTTTAGATATCCTAGAAAAGGATTTGCATTATTTTGTCCCTAGTCCCCAGATTTTAAATGCCAGATATTTTGGGGTTCCTCAAAACCGTCCCCGAATTTTTATTGTCGGTTTTCGAGAAGATTTAAATATTTACCATTTTTCCTATCCTCAACCAACCCATCAAGAAACTTGTCTCAAAGATATTCTAGAAGAAAAGGAAGTCAGCGTTAAATATTATCTCTCTAATCAGTATTTAGAAACCTTGTTTAAACACAGGGCCAGACACGAAAATAAAGGTAATGGGTTCGGTTATGAGATTATTTCTCCCGATGGTATCGCTAATGCTATTGTGGTGGGAGGTATGGGAAAAGAAAGAAATTTAGTTATCGATCAAAGACTGACTAATTTTACTCCCGTTACTCGCATTAAGGGAGAGGTAAATAAATTATTCGTCCGCAGAATGACCCCCAGAGAATGGGCAAGATTACAGGGATTTCCCGATAGTTTTCAGATTGTTGTTAGCGATGTCCAAGCTTATAAACAGTTCGGCAATTCTGTGGCTATTCCCGTGGTAAAAGCGGTGGCAAAAGAGGTGATTAAAGCTTTAGATTTATCGAAGAAATCAAATGTAAACGTTAAATTTACAGACTGGCAAGGAAAACAATTAGAGTTATTCACATAATTGAAAAAACACCATGAATTATCGCAGCTATAATAGGGGAGAATGGACTGAAGTTTATGTATTATTTTACTTGTTGGGGCAAAAAAAACTTTATAAAGGTGATGCGAGTTTTCAAAAACTCTCAGATTTCTTTTATATAAGCAGAGTTTTTCACTATGAAAACCTAGAAAAAGTAGAATTTCAATTAGAAAATAATCTCTCTGAAATCGTCATTAAAAGAAGTGGTTGCATCAATCAAAGAATTTCTGTTCAGGATTTCATTAATAAAGCAAATGACATATTTGAAGCTATTATAAATAGTCAAGGAAGGAGTTTTTCTATTCCAGCCATCGAAGATTTTCTCAAAAGTATCAATTGTCAAACTATTAAACAAGATTCAAGAAATGTTAAAGATATAGAAATTGGAATTATTGATACAAAAAGAGATAGGCATGACAATTTAAGTTTCTCAATCAAATCTAAATTAGGTCAATCACCAACAATTTTTAATGCTGGTAAAAAAACGGTTTTTATTTATAGGATTGAAAGCAATAATAATCTTGATATTCCAAAGTTGAAAGAGTTGGAATCAGCAACAAAAATTTTAAGAACAATTAGGGGTCAGTGTCAAATAGTATTTGACGAGTTAAAAACCAGAGAGTTTACTAACACTTTTTATAGAAATCTCATCCTGATAGATGATAGTATGCCAATTATTGTGGCGAACTTACTGCTAAATGCTTATAGTGGTGAAAATAATAAAAGTATAATAGAATTGCACAAAAAAATGACAATGGATAATCCCTGTGGCTATGAACTGCAAAATGTCGGAGAAATTTATGAGAGAAAGATAAAAAACTTTTTAACTGATATAACATTAGGATTAAAAGCTTCGGAAGATTGGAAAAAAGATAATACACCTAATGGATTTTTAGTGGTCACAAGGAATGGTGAAGTTCTTTCCTATTATTTGTTAGATAGGAAAACTTTTGAAGATTGTCTTTTTACTCAAACTAAGCTGGATGTACCTAGTAGAACAAGACATGATTATGGAACTGTATATCAGGAAGAAGGAAATTATTATATTAAGTTATGCCTTCAGGTAAGATTCAGATAGCAATCACGTTTCAGAGTTAAGCAATGTTTTTTTTAGCACCAAAATAGGATTCTGACGAGATGCGGTTTCTCCTTAGAGGTAACAATAAAAGAGCAGCAGAGGTGATGGTTTCGCCGGTTGTGCTTGTTAAAGGTATCTTGCTTATACTACACTTGTAACACCAATAGGTTTAGTATTCGGGAGAAAAAATTATGCGGACAATCACACGCACCACCACTACCGATATGGAAGTCACCAGCATTCGTCTGGAAAGAGTTCTCAAGGACAAGCTGAAAGAGATTTCCGGCAATCAAGGTTATCAAGCACTCATTCGCGATGTCTTATGGAATTTCGTTCAGCAGAAATCAGGAGATTATCGACCTCAGTTTTGTGCTGGTGATATAAGGGCAGTATTTAACGCTACAGCTAGAAAAAATGAGATTTGCGCTCTCACAGGCAAGTTAATCCCCGCTAATGAAACAATGTTGTTAGGTTTGACTATCTATGGCGATTTAGTTCCGTTGAGTATGGATAGTTATGCCAATTTAAAATAAGTTTGACTAGGGTGGGGCAGAATCCGGTATAGTTAGTCCTCACCCAAGGGAAGTGGGAATTATAAATTATGAATTATCAATTGAGAGGTGGGGAGTTTTTTGCTGTGAACAGTGAACTGATAACCGATAACTGATAACTGATGACTGAAGCAATTTTACGAGTGGTTTTAATCAATCCGCAAATTCCGCCAAATACGGGGAATATTGCCCGTACTTGCGCCGCAACGAGGACAGAATTGCATTTAGTTGGTCCCTTGGGTTTTGAAATTAGCGATCGCTATCTGAAGCGGGCCGGCTTAGATTATTGGCCCTATGTAAAACTTATGTACCACTTGACAATTAATGACTTCTGTGCATATCAACAAAAGAGCGGCGGACGAGCGATCGGGTTTACAGTGCGCGGCAGCAGTAGTTATGTGCAGTACACTTATCAAAGCGGAGATTGGCTACTTTTTGGCAGCGAAACCGACGGTATTCCGGCAGATTTATTAAATAAGTGCGATGATACAGTTTATATTCCCATGGCAGAACCGGGGGTGAGAAGTTTAAATCTTTCCGTTAGTGTGGCGATCGGATTATTCGAGGCCAGACGACAACTGGGATTTATTCGTTAGCGGGACATTTGGCTATATAAACAGGGCAAATAAACTGAATTGAGCAAAAAATTAGAAAATTGCTTTTATGTAGCTGATTTTTGCCCATATCAGAAAAAATAGTGATCGCAGTCAATCTTGTCCGTAATAACAGCAAGAAATTATGTGGATTATCCTAGCGCAAGTTAATTGTTGCTCCTTTGTAATTACATAATTTATTGAAAATAAAAAGGCAAGATGATGCTCATGAATATCTTCGACCTTTCTCCCAATACTTTTCGCAATTTACAGCTTTTTAATCGGCAAAAATCCACCTCTGGCTTAACTCAAGTCGAGATGTTAGTTACCCTAATTTTATTAGCAATTCTTTTAACCATTGCCCTTTCTGTTTATCAGCGTTTAATGGCTTGGATTCGCTTAAATATCGCCACCTTTGAAATATCACAACATTGGAAAAATACCCGTTATCAAGCCACAGGAGGAGGTTCTCACCCTATATCTTTGTGCATGGCAGCAAGTGAAACCGAACAGATTAAAGTTGCCAAAGTGCAGGGGGACGAGTGTGAAAATGTCACCGATTGGACTCCCATCACTCGCGGTGTTAGCATCGATACTAATAATTCTACCCTACGCCGAGTTAGTGGACCGGCGGGTAATGAAGGTACAATTTATCGCGCTAGTTGGGCCGATACAAGGGGGGGTTTAGGAGGTTCTTGGGGACAGTTAGGCAGAATTACTTTAGTTGCTGCCGGTACACCCGACAAACGCTGTTTATTTTTATTTCGTGTTGATGGTAGTTGGGATATTCGCCAAGATAATAGATGTGTGCCTTAAACCGGAAAAAGTTATCGATATGATATCGAGAGAGCCACGCTCAAAAATCTAGAATCCCGACTGATAGCCTTTCTGGGGGGAAACTTAAACGGTTTTCAGTCCGTCTGGGAGTACACTAGAAAATACTCACTTATTCGATCGAGCCGTTCATGATTATTTCCGTCGTAGCACTAAAGGGAGGGGTCGGGAAAACCACCACATCGATTCATTTGGCCGCCTATTTTCAAGAAAAAGCACCCACCTTATTGATCGATGCGGATAAAAATCGTTCGGCTCTCCATTGGTCCCGGGAAGATACCCTTCCTTTTATGGTAGCGTCCCAAGCTGGAGCGACGGGACTGGTGAAACAATACACTCATATTATCGTCGATACCCAGGCCCGGCCAGAACCAGACGAGTTAAAAGATTTAGCTCAGGGCAGCGATTTATTAATTTTACCCACCACTCCCAATCATCTCGATATCGATGTCACGATTAAAGCGGTAGAATTGCTGTCCACGATGACCGATAATTATCGAGTTCTTTTAACCCAAGTGGATTCACGGACAAAAACAGGACGAGAAGCTCGGAAAGCTCTAGAAGAAGCAAAATTACCCGTATTTAAGCGAGAAATTCCCCGTTTAGTTGCTTTTGAACGAGCGGCCGAAAAGGGAGTCATCGTCAAAGATTATCCCGACCCCCGGTCGAATTTTGGCTGGCTTTGTTACCAAGCGGTCGGTAAAGAAATTTTTGCCCTAATGACATAAATTGTTAAAAAAGTTAACATTAATATTTGTGTCATTTTTCCCCGAAAAGATACTTAATCTGCATGGGGACTTTTTGTAATCTTCCGTTAAGCGTTCACTCCTAAATCCGTAAAGTCTGAGACAATCAAAAAAGTCTGACTGTAGGAGAACCCTCTATGAAATTGGCCTATTGGATGTATGCGGGTCCCGCTCATATTGGCACTTTAAGGATCGCCAGTTCCTTTAAAAATGTTCATGCTATCATGCACGCTCCTCTGGGAGACGATTATTTTAACGTCATGCGCTCGATGCTGGAAAGGGAGCGTAATTTTACCCCCGTCACTGCTAGTATTGTCGATCGTAATGTTTTAGCCCGGGGTTCCCAAGAAAAAGTCGTCGATAATATTGTTCGCAAAGATCGCGAAGAAAGTCCCGATTTAATCGTTTTAACCCCTACTTGCACCTCCAGCATTCTCCAAGAGGATTTACAAAACTTTGTCGAAAGAGCGCGACAGGATGCCCAAGGAGATGTGCTGCTGGCCGATGTCAACCACTATCGCTATAATGAACTACAAGCGGCCGATAAAACCCTCTATCAAATTATCAAATATTATCTCGATAAAGCCCAGAGAAAAGGGGAAATTATCTCCCAGAAAACCCCTAAACCTTCGGTTAATATTATCGGTATTACCACCCTCGGTTTCCATAACCAACATGATCGCACAGAATTAAAGCGGTTAATGGCAGATTTGGACATTGAAGTTAACGAAATTATCCCCGAAGCTGCCTCGGTGGAAAACTTAAAAAATCTGCCCCGCGCTTGGTTTAATCTGGTTCCCTATCGAGAAGTGGGATTAATGACAGCCAAATATCTCGAAAGTGAATTCGCCATGCCCTACGTTGATATTACCCCCATGGGAGTAGTGGAAACAGCCCGCTGTATTCGCAAAATTCAAGAGGTAATTAATCCCCAAGGTGCGGCAGTAGATTACGAAGATTTTATCAATGAACAAACTCTGCATATCTCCCAGGCTGCTTGGTTTTCTCGTTCCATCGACTGTCAGAATTTAACCGGGAAAAAAGCGGTGGTTTTTGGTGATAATACCCACGCAGCCGCTATGACAAAAATTCTCGCCAGGGAGATGGGAATTCATGTGGTTTTAGCGGGGACTTATTGCAAGTATGATGCCGATTGGTTCCGGGAACAAGTGAGTGAATATTGCGATGAAGTGTTAATTAGTGATGATAATGGGGCGATAGGGGATGCTATTGCTCGATTAGAACCAGCGGCGATATTTGGTACTCAAATGGAACGTCATGTGGGCAAACGTTTAGATATTCCCTGTGGAGTAATTGCCGCACCTATTCATATCCAAAATTTCCCCCTCGGTTATAAACCTTTCTTAGGTTACGAAGGCACTAATCAGATCGCCGATTTGGTCTATAATTCCTTTACTTTGGGTATGGAAGATCACCTATTAGAGATATTCGGTGGTCATGATACCAAAGAGGTAATTACTAAAGGTATTTCGGCAGATTCTGACCTAAATTGGAATAAGGAAGCTACGGTAGAATTGCAGAAAATCCCCGGTTTTGTGCGCGGGAAAGTCAAACGAAATACCGAAAAATTTGCCCGCGATCGAGGGATTGGTGAAATAACTTTAGAGGTAATGTATGCCGCTAAAGAATCCGTAGGAGCTTAATTATTTCTTGGGGCTGAAAGTTAACAGCATTCAGCCCTATTTTTTTAGTTATTTGCTTAATCCCTGAAGTATTCTTTCCTCTACTCCTTTCCCCTGAATTAACACTCCAAATCCTCCTAAACCAGTGGGATTGATTAATTGATGCAAGGCATCTCGACGCTGAAATATAGTTAATATATCGATTTTTCCTTGGGAAAGTTCATTTAATCTATCTCCTAATCCCAAAGCCATTAAAAATAATCCTTGCTGAGTAAAACCGAGATTTTTTAAGCCTAATTTCTCCCCTTGACGTTGTAAAGCAGTAAAATCCACATGAGTGGTAATATCTTGTTCTCCCACCCACAAATAAGGATGATCATGACGCTGATGTTGTCGATAACATTGTAGGGTTCCTTGACTTCTTTGGGGATGATAATATTTTTCGGCAGTGTAACCGTAATCTATGGTTAAGATATAACCTCGATCGAGTTTCCGATTAACTGTTTCTAACCAGTCTAAAGCTAATAAGTTGACCTCGGTTTGATAACCCTCCGGATAAAGTGGGGAGGGAATATTTATCCCCACTAAATCAAAATAGTCTTTGATTCTGTCGGTGGATAAATCTGCGATAATCTCCTGAAAAGGTTCCCCCAATCCCAGATAAATTTCTCGTAATTCTCCCGACTCGATCACAACTCGATGGACAGGAAAAGCATCGATTAACTCATTACTAAACACACAACCCACAAGGGAATTATCGGCTAAATCCTGCCAACTTCGCCAAGATACCGGGGAATATCCCGCTAAAGTTGCCCGTTGTCTTTGCCTGAGTTTCTGAGATTGTTCGATAATTATATAACTGAGATTTTGATAAAAATCAGCATAGTTATGACTTAAATAATCAAGGATATCCTTCGCTAAAATTCCCGAACCTGCTCCCACTTCCACTAAAGTAAATCCAGGCGAATTGCCCAAAAATTCCGCCATCTCGACAAATTGCTCTGCCAACAATTGGCCAAAATCTGCCCCTAGGGACGAGGAAGTAAAAAAATCTCCTTTTGAGCCAATTTCTACTTTTCCAGAGGTGTAATAGCCATAATCAGGGTTATAGAGAGCTAAATCCATCCAGCGCTCGAAGCTAATTCGACCCGCTACTGATTGTTTAATTTCCTCTAGGATGATTGCTTCTAAATTCATCTTGATCGGGGAAGTGGGTAAGATTTTTCAGTGATCAGTAAACAGTAATCAGTAAACAGGTATAAAGATAAAGATAAAGATAACTAACTAATTAACTTAAAACTTACATCTGATAACTGATAACTGATAACTGATCACTGATAACTGATTTCCTCTCCGGCATGATAGGAACTGCGGACTAGGGGGCCGGATCTAACTTGGGAAAAACCCATTTTTTGGGCAATTTCTCCCAACTCGCTAAATTCTGCGGGAGTCCAATATTTCCGTACGAGCAAATGTTCCAGAGAAGGACGCATATATTGACCAATAGTAACGCGATCGCAGTTGATCGCGCGTAAATCTGCCAAAGTCTCGATAATTTCCTCTTTTGTCTCACCGTGACCGACCATTAAGCCGGATTTCGTCGGAATTGATCGATCGATTTCCTTAACATAACGCAAAACCGCCAAAGAGCGATCGTATTTAGCCCCGCGTCTAACCGGCCCTTGCAAACGGCGCACCGTCTCGATATTGTGATTGTAACAGGCAGGTTTTGCCCCCACCACCGTCGCCACCCGTTCCTGTTGACTTCCCTTACCTCCAGCAAAATCCGGGGTTAACACCTCAATTAAAGTGTGGGGATTGAGTTCGCGAATGGCCGTCATCGTCCGCACAAACCAACTGGCTCCGCCGTCTTCGAGGTCATCTCTGGCTACAGAAGTCAAGACAACGTAACTTAAATTTAACAATTGCACCGCTTCCGCCACTTTTTGCGGTTCCTCGACATCGAGAGGCATGGGTGCATGACCCTTATCCACTTGACAAAAAGCGCAGGACCGGGTACAGGTGGGACCCATCAACAAAAAAGTCGCCGTACCTTGGGCATAACATTCGCCGCGATTGGGACAGCGACCCTCCTCGCAGATAGTATGAATGTTCCTTTGTTTGATAATGCGCTGAACCGTGGAAATTTCGCTAGATTTGCCGAGTGAACGCCGTAACCAAGGAGGTAAAGAGGTTATTTCCTCGCGCCACTGTGGGGGTATATTGGACATGAGAAGTTAACTAATGTTGGGGATTGGGGACTTCAATTATCAGTAATCAGTGGGGAGAGGGGAGAAGGACGACCGACTCCCCAAAACGAAAACTTCTGATCTCACCATTAAGATAACTGTCATAAGCTGAGAAAGCGGGTAAAGATCATTGTTAATCAAAAAGGAAACTTGGGCAATGGGACGACGGCAACGGAGAAAAGTTTTCAATCTGGTCATTCAAGGATTGGCGGGTTGCCTCTTGGTTAGTATATTTGTTCTTAATTCCCTGCCATCCCTAGGCCAAAATTTTCTGGTTCCATTTGTATCTCCCACGGGGACAAGGATTTTTGTAGCCGGGGATATAGAATATGCTTCCGTGCATCTAGATGGATTTGCCTTATTTCAGATTGCCTCCCAAGATTTTACCGCTTCTGAGGCCCGGGAACTCTCCCCGGTAGAAAGACGGGCTAGCCGCATTGAAAGGGGCTTAAATAATATTATCAATCGGGGTTTCGATCCGACAACCCTGCAAGTAAGTACGGCGACTCTCAATAATTTAACCGTGATTGTGGCCAAGGATAACCAGAATTTACCGCAACAGGTAATTCTGACAGTGACAGAAGTTGATGCCCTGATCGATTCTTCTTCGGTTGGCGATTTAGCGGACAGATGGGTTAAAATCATCCAAACAGCTTTGATCCAAGCTTGGCAAGAACGTCAGCCCGCCCCTCGTCGGCAACAGGTAATGACTGCCACTATAATTATTTTGGGGCTAATTTTCTTAAGCTGGGTATCAATTTGGTGGCAGAAACGTTTAAGAAATCGCTTCAATCTCCTCAAAAAACAGGCTAAAAGTCAATCCGATCGAAATTTACCTATAAATTCCCCCCCCAGAAAAGATCGCTCCCAAGAACCGATTTTAGCCTCTCTAGAAGATTCCTCTAATTTCCGTCAACAGGCTGATATTCAGCAACAACTGACGCTAAATATTCTCTGGAAAAGACTGGCTCTTATTGGACTGATACTGCTTTGGTTTGGCGGAATAGCGGCGATTTTGTATGTATTTCCTGAAACTAGGCTAGAAGGACGCGGAATAATTCGTATTCCTTTACGGATTTTTATTATCTGGTTGCTGCTGACATCAGTGAGCAATATGATTAATCTCTACGTTAATTCTCGGCTACGCGAGTGGGTAGAGGAAGGAGCGGTTTTTTCCGAAAATTTGGAAAGGAGGATTCTGCGCGCTCCCACTTTATTAGAAGTTTGGCGACAAATTATCACATTTATCGCTATTTTTCTGGGAATTTTGGTTTTTTTGAGTTGGATGGGCCTTTCTTTCGCCTTTTTACTCACGGGAGCCGGTTTAGTGGGAGCATTGCTCACCTTTGCCTTTCAGGATCTTTTAAAAGATTGGATTAACGGTTTTCTAATTATCTTTGAAGACCAATACACTGTCGGTGATATGATCCAGTTTCAGGAGTTTATCGGTTTGGTGGAAAATATGAGTTTGCGAGCGACTCAATTGCGGGCCGCCGACGGACGTTTAATCACTATTGCCCATAACCAAATTATTACCGCACACAACCTCAGTAAAGATTGGGCGCGGGTCGATTTTACCATCGAAGTCGCCTATCAGACCGAGCCAGATCTGGCGATCGCTTTAATGGCAGCCATCGCTGAAAATATGGCTGTAGATCCACAATGGCAAGAAGATATCATCAATCCCGTGCAGGTTGCTGGTGTCAGTCGGGTTTCTCACACAGGAATGGAAATTATGCTCAGAATTGTCGTCAAAAGATTACGACAATGGGACATAGAAAGAGAGTATCGTCGTCGTCTAAAGATTGCTTTTGAGGAGAAGGGAATTCACATCGGTATCCCCCAACAAAGTTTCCTGATAGCACAAGATAGAGAACAATTCAAGGGACAGTTTTAAAGGGGAGTGATACTAAATCCTGTTTAAAAGGTATAGGAGAGTGGGGTGTGGGGATAAGGGAGAAACAATTCATAACTTGAGAGTTAATCACACTATTAAAAACGGATTTGTTATCAGTGCAGTTATCACTCCGCATCCTGTAGGGGCGAAGCATTCGGATAGAAAATCTACGGTTTCACCGATAGGTTATTGCCCGAATGCTTCGCCCGTACTTTTTGCCGCAAACCCTAAGTAGAAAATTGCCGTCTTTTCACTGATCACTGATCACTGATTACTGTTTGGTAGGTTTAAACTAGGTTAGGATAGCTAACCTAACCTAGAAAATTTTTAGGAAGCTAAGGCTACCTCGACTATTTGTTGTAGTTCCCCATTTTGATAGAGTTCGATCATAATGTCGGAACCGCCAATAAACTCACCGTTGATATAGACTTGAGGAATAGTTGGCCAATTGGAATACTCCTTAACTCCTTGTCTTAACTCCTGATCTTGGAGAATATCGACAGTTTCGTAGGAAACCCCCAGAATATTGAGAATTTGTATGACGTTATTCGAGAAACCACACTGAGGCATTAATTTATTGCCCTTCATGAACACAAGAACTTTGTTATTCTGGATTAATTGATCGATTCTGGCCTTAGTTTCGGGTGTCATAGGTCTAGTAGCTAGAATTTGAGCAAGAATAGCCAATCCTGAGACGTGGCATATCCTATCAGTTTAGCACAAGCCGTTGAGATAGCCTTAAAAAGGAAGGTCTTCGTCCTCCTCCAAACTCTCTAAAATTTCGTTAACATCAGGTCTCCCGCGCACGATAGTCATATTTTCCAGAGACTTATTAACTTTAGTTTCTACGGCCGAATTTTCTGGCACTGAATAACCCATATTGACCAGTTCACCATCAAAAGATTTCGCTAACTTTTGAGCGGCCGCCAAAATTTCACTAACATCTACATCTTGATCTAATGTCTCTAAAGATGAATCAAAATTTAAGATTTTTTGGGGCAGTTCTGTGCTAGGAGTTTTTGGGGTTCCCGACGTGGTGATCTTTGCTTCTTTTTTCTCGATAATTGCTTCTTTGACCGGGGGAATATCCACCACGGTCATAACTTTATTTTCGGGAGTTATTGGTGGAGTTGCTGCGGTTTCTGGTGGTGGTTGTATCCTGGCCGCCGGGGATGGGGAAACTTCTGCAGCCATGGCAGCAGTGGCGGAACCTACCTGTAAATGGACTTTAATCCGGCGCTGAAAAACTGCCTCGAAAGCTGACTCAATATTAGTCAATCGTAGCCGGGCCATTTTTAATAATTGTTCCGAAGATATGCTTAAATAAGCACTCGATTCTTCCATACTAAAAAGACTGCCGTGCTGACGCAAGAGAGTGCGAGTAGTGGGGGGTTCCATTACTTCTAAAACCCGCTGCCAAATTTGTTCATGATTGTCATCACTGGCAACAGTTTTAACCTCAGTTTTCGGCACTGCGACGCTAGTTGTCGGGGTGATAACCGCCGGTTTGATCGGTTGATTCACCGGCGCCGGTGCTGTGATCACTTCCGGGGGCCTCTCGACGCTGGTTTGGGGACGGGAAGGCGCTACCGTGGCAACTAGAGGAATCACCTGTGCTTGCGGTAACAGTCCTAAGAGAGTGACTTCTAACCAGAGACGGGGTTGAGTGGTGTTTTTTAGTTGCGTTTCGCTGTCTTTAAGAAGTTGTTGACCGCGGAGAATTTCCTCTAAAGACCAAGTACGCGCTTCCGTACACAATTCCTGCCAAGTGGGAGCAGTGACAGCCACCATTTCTGGACGATTAGGGGCGGTTTTGGCTAAAAGTAGGTTTAAATAGAATCCCGCTAGATTTTGCAAGACGATTAAAGGTTCCTTACCGCGATTCATCAGATGGCGACATTGTTCGATAACTTTATCGGGAATATTGCCATGAATGACTTTAAGTAGGGTTAAGAGGTCTCTTTCGGGGACTGCACCGACTAAATCCCAGACTCGCTCGGCCGTAATCGTTCCTGCGAGTAAACTTAATTGATCGAGGAGACTTTCCGCATCGCGTAAACCACCGTTAGCGATCTGAGCCACTAGGGTTAATGCTTCTAGGTTAATATCGATCGCTTCTATTTGGGCGATTTTTTGCAGGTGTGCCACCATCGCATCGAGAGCAATACGGCGATAATCAAAGCGTTGACAACGGGAGATGATGGTAGGCAAGACACGCTGAGGATCGGTGGTAGCAAGCACAAAAATCACTCGATCCGGCGGTTCTTCCAGAGTTTTCAGCAAAGCATTAAAGGCCGCCGTACTGAGCATATGGCATTCATCGATGACATAGACTTTATAACGACATTGGACGGGGGCAAATTGCGATCGCTCAATAATTTCCCGAATGTTATCTACACCGGTATTACTAGCGGCATCAATTTCGATCACGTCTAAAGCGGAACCATTGGCGATCGCTTGACAGATGGAACACTTACCGCAGGGAATCGGCGTCGGATGGTCACTAGACAGACAGTTGAGGGATTTGGCTAAAATTCGCGCCGAGGAGGTTTTCCCCGTGCCTCTGGGTCCAGTAAATAGGTATGCAGGAGCGATTCGCTCACTGATTAAGGCATTACTCAGGGTCGTGGCGATCGCTGATTGTCCCACCAAATCGGCAAAGGTTTGGGGACGATACTTATGATGTAGAGGTTCGTAGGTCATGACTGGCTGAAAACTTTTTCCCCACCCTAGAGACTACTATTATCCTATCCCGATTCTTTTTCAACACGAGAACAAGTGTATGCTTTTTAAGCTGTTAAGTATTGAAATTGCTTGTTGAGATCAGGGAACAGGCAAAAGGCAACAGGCAACAGGCAACAGTATAAAACCCCACACCCCACACCCATCAGCAAACCCTATCTAACCAGTTTTAATGCGCGATTTGCATCACGAAAATGGCAATTTAGCTAAGGCTTCTAATAAATTGTATTAATAACTACAATTTCGCCGAGAAAACCTGACGACTATCTTAGTATGCCTAAAGACAGCGCCACTAATCAGACCAACTGCTTATGACTGAATCTACAAAAACCCAATGTCCTTACTGTGGAGTAGGTTGTGGTTTGACAGTCACCCCCCCCGCGTCGGCCGGACAAGCATGGAAAGTCTTCGGGGACAAGTCCCACCCCTCCAGTCAAGGTATGGTCTGTGTTAAAGGGGCTACCGTAGCGGAATCAATCGATAAAAATCGCCTCAAAACCCCGATGATCCGCGATTCTCTCCAAGATCAATTCCGTCTTTGTACTTGGGAAGAGGCCTTTGATCGCATCGTTAACCGCATCCAAACTCTAATCGCTCAGGGGGAAAAGGAAAGTATCTGTTTATACGGTTCGGGACAATTTCATACCGAAGATTACTACATCGCCCAAAAACTGGTCAAAGGCTGTCTGGGAGTCAATAACTTTGATGCTAATTCCCGTCTCTGTATGTCTTCGGCCGTGGCCGCTTATCTGGACAGTTTCGGATCCGACGGTCCCCCCTGCTGTTACGATGACTTGGAATTAACCGATTGTGCCTTTTTGGTGGGGACAAATACGGCCGAATGTCACCCCATCATCTTTAACCGTCTGCACAAGTATCTCAAAGGTAACAAACAAGCGAAATTAATCGTCGTCGATCCCCGCAGCACCAAAACCGCCGAGGCCGCTAATCTCCACCTAGCCATTAACCCCGGGACTGATATTGACCTATTTAACGGTATTGCTCACCTGTTACTGAATTGGGGGGCGATCGATACCTATTTTATCGATAAATGTACCCGAGATTTCCACAAATACGCCGAAATTATCCGCCATTATCCCCCCGAAATAGTCGCCCCTAAATGCGGTATCCCCATTGAGGATTTAGAACAGGCTGCCCGCTACTGGGCCGAATCAAAAAGAGTGCTTTCTCTCTGGTCGATGGGTATTAATCAATCTAGCGAAGGCACGGCCAAAGCCCGCACTTTAATCAATTTACACCTAATGACGGCTAATATCGGTAAACCGGGGGCTGGTCCTTTTTCCCTAACCGGACAACCCAACGCCATGGGAGGAAGGGAAGCCGGCGGCCTCTGCCATCTTCTGCCCGGTTATCGTTCCGTCAAAAATCCCCAACACCGGGCCGAAGTGGAACAAGCTTGGGGTTTACCTGCTGGTCGGATTTCTCCCGTCCCCGGTCGCGATGCTTGGAGTATGATTACTGGTTTGGAGACGGGAGATGTCAAACTTCTCTGGATTGCCGCTACTAATCCGGCCGTTAGTATGCCTGATCTAGAACGCACCAAGGCGGCCCTGTTAAAATCACCTTTTACTGTCCATCAGGATGCCTACTATCCCACAGAAACCAGCGCCTACGCCCATTTATTACTGCCAGCGGCCCAATGGGGCGAAAAAACGGGAACAATGACCAATTCTGAGCGCGTGGTGACGTTAAATAAGGCTTTTCGCCCTCCGGTCGGTCAAGCTCAGGCCGACTGGCAAATTTTCGCCGAAGTCGGTCGCCGTTTGGGTTTTCAGGCACAATTTAATTTTAAGAATTCCGCCGAGGTACATTCCGAGTTTATTGGCTTGACATATAAACGTCCTTGTGATATGACGGCGATTAATTATGATCGCCTGGCCGAGACTCCCCGACCGTGGCCCGATTCCATCGATGAAATTTCCGCCCCTAAAACCGCTAATTCTGGGGAATTACTGGGTAATTTAGTTAAAGATGAAAATAAAAGCCAAAAAACAGCCGCAAAACGCCTTTATACCGATGGTAAATTTAATACTGCCGATGGTCGTGCTGTTTTCGCCGCCTACCACAGTAAAGGTCTAGCGGAACCCCCGGACGATGATTATCCCCTAGTGTTGACCGTGGGGCGCTTGTACGGTCACTGGCACACCCAAACCCGCACCGGCCGCATCGAGAAAATTGTCAAAATGCACCCCGCACCTTTTCTGGAAATTCATCCCCAAGATGCGGCAAAATTGGACATAGAAGCTGGGGAATGGGTGGAAGTGCGTTCTCGTCGGGGTTTTGCCCGTTTTCCCGCTTTAATTACCAAAGCAATTGCTCCTAATTGTGTCTTTGTGCCGATGCACTGGGGGGCTTTATGGGCAGAAAATGCTGAGGCTAATAGTCTCACCCATCCGGCCGCTTGTCCGATTTCCCTGCAACCAGAATTAAAAGCTTGTGCCGTCAAATTAATCCCGTTGAAGTTTTTAGTTAATGCCGAATTATCTCCCGGTCAATTTCTGGCAACTCCCTAATCAAATAAGGGTTTTGATCCTAAATCCTGTTTTGAAAAGTTGATAACAATCAGTCATAAGTTAGCCAATGATAGTTAGTCAAGTTTTTAATTTCATTAGTCATTGTTTCGAGATACTGACAACGAGTTATCAGAATTTCTGACCTTTCTTCAATCGTTTCAAAATACTCATTAACCAGAGGTTCATCTACTAGAGACCACAATCTCTCGGCTGGCTGTAGTTCTGGTGAATAAGCAAAGTAGAAAATCGAGCATGATTCCATCGGGAACTTCAAGTTTTTGACTTCTATGCCACCGGGCATTATCTTGTACTAATAGGACAATTTTTTCTGCCGATAACCCGACATCTTGTGCAAAAGATTGATAGACTAAACTTAACCATTGATGATTAACTCTTGGGATTAAATACCAGAGTGTTTTCCCTGTTTTCGGCTCAACAAATCCCTAAACATATAACCATTTATAACGATGGTGCACTAGGGCAGAATGCCTTTCTTCTATTGATGCCCAGACTTTTCTAATGATTGGTTTTAAGCCAACTCGATGTTCGTCAAAGAATCAGACTTCTCCCTGAGAATTGGGAAATTTATCTCTTAATTCTTGGACTTTTACTGTTAAATTTTGCTGAAATTTTTCTTGTTCAACTGGGTCTCCCTTTTTATGTTTTGGACTGGGTTTTTGACAAGAATATCTCGACTTTTTTAAGTAATCCCATCCCCTTTGATTCCAAACTTTTTCTCGTCCCGTTTCCTTTTCTATCCATCGGGCTACCTTCGGACCTGTCCAGATTCCTCCATCCGCAGGACGTTCTTTCAGTTCTTCTTTTAATTTTTGAAATTGTTCTTCCTTCAATAAAGGTTCTTTTCCTCTCCGATGTTCCGCACTTTTTTTCTTGAGATTTTTAACTCCTTCTTCTCCTAATTCATTATATCTTTTGAGAATTTTAAAACTATATTGATAATCTAACCCCACAGCTACTGCCGCATTTTTGATTGTCCATCCTAACGATATTTTCCACAATAAGTGCCATCTTCTTGTTTCCACTGAGTCTTGACTGCTTCTGTATCTATCTTTCAGTTCCTCGGAACTTAGATGTTCGGCTAAGTAAGCTTTCTTGGGCATTTTATCTCCTCGTCTTTACTCGTTTTATTATAACAGGATTTGGTATGAGTCCCTATTTCGATTTCTCAACGTTTGTTTCTGGCACTTTTCTTGAAAAAAAAGTCCCTAAACCGTTTTCTAGCAAGGCTTTCACTGATATTCAGCCAACCCTAACTACATATTCTCATTCCGAGATTGCGATCGAACTAACCGATCTTTGCCAACGTTTTTTCCAGTGGCTAGTCGGTTCTAAGTCACAGAGTGCCTGTTCGGTGCGACGACGTTGTATAATCACTTCGGCTGGGTCGGTTAAAGTCGCGTCTCGATAGGGAATAGCGGCCTTAGTTTGCAGATGTTCCCGTTCCTGTGCCGATAAAGATGGGGGTAAGGACAAAAAACTGGCTATTGTCCCTGGCGATCGCCGCCCGACGCTATCGGTGGCCCCAATCTGCAATCCTGCTAATTGTAAAGCCCTTCGCACCGAGGCAGCACAGGAATAGGTGACTAAATAACCCGTCGGACTCAGGCATTTCGCCACTAAAGCTAAAAACTCCACCGTCCACAGTTGCGGACATTTACCCGGGGAAAAGGGGTCGAGAAAAATTGCCTCCGCTTGAAAACCCGCGTCAATCACCTTGGTTATCGTCTGTCGCGCATCCCCGATTAACAGTTTAGCCGTGAGATTAGGCAGGTCTAGCCGGTGATTATGGGCAAAATCACTTAAATATTCGGGAATTGGTTGACTCCAACTATTTAAGAGATTTTCTCTAATAGCTGCTAGGGGAACCACTCGATCGCTTTCTAAGGCTAATAATTCTACCCGACAATCCCCCCTAACTTGCCAAATGGCCGCTAAGGCTGCGGCGGTATTATACCCTAAGCCGTAACAAATGTCAAGAACTTTCAGATTATTGCTCTGGTCTGCTTTTGCTGTCAGACGACTGGAGAGGATAAATTTTTTCTCGGCTTCTTCCCTTGCCCCGGAGGTAGAATGATAACATTCGCCGAATTCGGTCGAAAAAAAGGTATAAGAACCATCCTCAGTGACTTTTTGCGGGTAGGCTTCGGGGGAGACAAGCATGGTGATGGAGAATGTCTTTGAGATGAATATCGGTTTCCAGCAGGCAAGCGTGACCACTATGGGGCAGAATCGTTAATTTTGCCGCGGGTAACTGCTGAATTAGGCGTTTAGCCTCCGCTACCGATGGTAACAGTCGGTCGCCTTGACTGGCTATCACTAACACCCCCAATTGCAGACATTTTAACTCGCTGGCACTAACCTGAAACCGTTGTAACTGGGATAAACGCCAGCTAATCGTCTTCAGTGGGACGTATTGCATGGCTTTGAGGAGAGAGCGGCGATCTTCCCGAGATATTCGACCGAGAGCGGCCAGAAAGGGTAAAATAGTTAGTGCCGAGCTGCCTTGGATGAAATCGGGCATCATCTGGGTGATACCGATTCCCAAGCTTAAAAGAGGTCTTTGATTAAAAGAAGAAGCAGGGTTAATTAAAATCAGTTTTTTAATTAATTTTGCTGATTTTGTTGCTATTTTCAAGGCTAAACAGCCGCCAAAAGACTCACCGCAGAGATAGACTTTTCTCGATTGTCGCTTTAATTCCTGTTCCAATAAAGCGATCACGCAATCGCTTAACTCCTCCCAATTACCGAGATATTGCGGGGAAATCGCCAAACAACGCAGATCGAAGTAAGGAGCAAGGTTGTTAATCTGACGATGGTATAGTTGGCCGCTGCCATCCATTCCGGGTAAAAATACAAACAGGGGATAATCGGGACGGGGATGACGGGGAATAATCCAACTGACAGGTTGTTCCATGGTGCGAGAAGCGCGATCGATGTTAAAAAAGTTTTTTCTGGTTATCTATATTTAAGGATAATTAATATTAGAGAGATTTGCCAATTTTAAGAGTAGTATTAACACCTAACCTATGGATGGTTTCTCCCTGCTCCCCAACCCCTGATAGCTGATAACTGATAACTGATAACTGGATTAACTGAGCCAAATTTTTAGGCCGCCGCTAAATTAGCAGCCACGAAATCCCAATTAACCAACTTAGTTAAAAAGTCGCTGATGTAATCGGGACGACGATTTTGGTAGTCGAGATAATAAGCGTGTTCCCACACATCCATAGTTAAGAGGGGAACCTGTCCGGCGGTTAAAGGATTGTCAGCGTTGCCGGTTTTGGTAACTTTCAGAGTACCGTTATCGAGAACCAACCAAGCCCAACCACTACCGAATTGAGTAGCGCCCGCAGTTTTGAAAGCTTCGACAAATTTCTCGAAACTGCCGAAATCTGCCTGAATTTTATCGGCTAAAGCACCGGTAGGCGCACCGCCGCCACCCGGTTTCATGCAGTCCCAATAAAAACTATGATTCCATGCTTGGGCGGCATTGTTGAAAACCCCAGCTTTAGAGGCATCACCAGCAACCTTAACGATAACTTCTTCTAAAGAGAGAGCATCGAGTTCCGTATCTTTGACCAAACCGTTATAGTTATTGACATAAGCGGCGTGGTGCTTGTCGTGGTGGAATTCTAGGGTACTTTTGGTGATGCAAGGCTCTAAGGCAGTGTAATCGTAGGGTAAAGGGGGAAGTGTGTAAGCCATGTGTTCTCTGTATCCTCTCTTGAGAGCTTGTTTAAGGTAGTGTTGTTAACCTTTTGTCAGTATTCAGCTTAACCAAGACGAATACCTTTGCAATAAAACTTTACACCCTCAATCATAGCACCGAAGGAGACTTGATCAGTGATCACTGATCGACCAGCTTTTTTCTCCCATCTCCCTTCTCCCCCATCACCGCAACCCCAACCCCTCACTGATAACTGATAACTGATAACTGAAAAATCCTCCCATCCACCGTCTGCTAAATCCTGAGAAGATCACCAAACAATGTTAGAATAATTCCCGTACTGTAGGCGCTTGCAGATTCTTGTGGGCGTGGCAGGGCAGGCGAAAAAACGATTCCGTTCGGAATTAGACCAAAAAAGCTCCACTGGCAACAGCAGTAGATTTTATCTCACTGGGTTGATCGGTTGGCACTTCGTCAAATTACGGATCAATACAAAATTATCATTTACAGATCTTTCTTGGTAACTTATGGCACAGCGTACACGCTTAGGTGAAATCCTTCGTCCCCTCAACTCAGAATATGGTAAAGTTTCTCCCGGTTGGGGAACTACCTTGCTGATGGGAGTTTTTATGGCTCTGTTTTTAGTCTTTTTGCTGATTATTTTACAGATCTACAACTCCTCCCTAATTTTAGAAGGATTTAATGTAGATTGGGGTCAGTAAGCAGATTCCAACAATCTCGTCGCCATTTTTGGCGGCAGAATTATCCCTCGGACTTTGGCAGGTGGGTTATTGCCCACCGCGAGTTTTTTATTAGGAGCAAAAACATGAATATTTTTGGGATTGGATTACCGGAAATGGGGTTAATTCTCTTGATTGCCCTGCTAGTTTTCGGACCGAAAAAATTACCAGAAATCGGTCGCAGTTTAGGCAAAACGATTCGAGGATTTCAAGAAGCATCCAAGGAATTTGAAAGTGAATTTAAGCGAGAGGCCGAGCAGATTGAAGACTCGGTAAAAATCAAAGCTGAATTAGAAGAAAGTCAATCTCCTAGCGATCAAACTCGTTCCAGTTAAGAACTGTGTAGAGATGAAATGAAAGAAGATTGAGCGATAAATTTGTAGATCAAATTCGAGGCTATCCGCTAGATTAACATCGAGAATGACCAAATCGAGATTAAATTGGCAGTTTTACCATCGGCCGCCATTTCTACTTGTTAGTTTTTTTGACCGAGAAAAGGGGAAATCAGGTTTCGGAGCGCAAAATCGTCTTTAATGACGGGAATTTTGGCAGCAGTCACAGCCATAGTTGAATGAGTAGGCAGAATATATCATTAGTTTGAGAATTCCCAGAAGGCAAGGAAAAAATGACTATTTCCTTGCTATAAGTATTGTAGATGTCAAGAGTGGTAAATGAATGTCTATAGTGGTATCCCCCGAACAAGTCCATCAAATCGTCAACAACCTCCATCACGATCCCTTTGAGGTTTTGGGGGCCCATCCCCTAGAAGAAGAAGGAAAAGTAAATAAATGGGTTGTCAGAGCCTATTTACCGAAAACCACGGCCGCTTGGGTTATTTTACCGTCCCAAAGACAAGAATATCCCATGACGACCGCTTATCACCCCCATTTTTTCGAGTGCGTCATCGATATCGGTGAACTGAACAATTATCAATTACGCATCCACGAGGGAGAACAGGAACGGGTAATCTATGATTCCTATGCCTTCCGTTCTGCCAAACTCAGCGATTTTGATTTACATCTGTTTGGGGAAGGCAACCATCACCGCATTTATGAAAAATTAGGGGCGCATTTAGCTGAAATCGAGGGTATTAAAGGGGTTTATTTCGCCGTTTGGGCTCCTAATGCCCGCAACGTCTCGATTATTGGTGATTTTAATAGCTGGGATGGTCGTGATCACCAAATGCGGAAACGTAATAATATGGTCTGGGAATTGTTTATCCCAGAAATCGGTGTTGGCACTAAATATAAATACGAGATCAAAAATTGGGAAGGTCATATTTACGAAAAATCTGATCCCTACGGTTTTGCCCAAGAAGTACGCCCGAAAACCGCCTCGATCGTGGCTAATTTAGATAGCTATACTTGGGATGATAGCGATTGGATGGAAAAACGCCGTCATAGCGATCCTTTAACTCAACCGGTTTCCGTTTACGAATTACACCTCGGTTCTTGGCTGCACGCTTCTAGTGCCGAACCCCCCCGTTTACTTTCTGGGTCCGGGGAAGCGGTTCCCGTGTCGGAATGGAACACTGGGGCGCGCTTTTTGAGTTACTACGAGTTAGCCGCAAAACTGATTCCCTACGTTAAAGAATTAGGTTACACCCATATCGAATTATTACCGATCGCCGAGCATCCTTTTGATGGTTCTTGGGGTTATCAAGTGACGGGTTATTTTGCTCCCACCAGTCGCTACGGCAATCCTGAAGATTTTATGTATTTTGTCGATCAATGTCACCAAAATGGCCTTGGTGTGCTAGTGGATTGGGTCCCCGGTCACTTTCCCAAAGATGGTCACGGGTTAGCTTTCTTTGATGGTACTCATCTTTACGAACACGGCGACCCGCGCAAAGGGGAACACAAGGAATGGGGAACCTTAATTTTTAACTACGGTCGCAACGAAGTCAGAAATTTCCTCGTCGCTAATGCTCTTTTTTGGTTCGATAAGTACCATATTGACGGCATTCGCGTGGATGCGGTGGCTTCTATGCTCTATCTCGATTATTGTCGTAAAGATGGGGAATGGGTGGCTAACGAGTACGGTGGCCGGGAAAATTTAGAAGCTGCGGAATTCCTGCGTCAAGTTAATCATGTAATTTTTAGCTATTTCCCCGGAATTCTCTCTATTGCCGAAGAATCCACCGCTTGGCCGATGGTGTCCTGGCCCACCTATATGGGCGGTTTAGGCTTTAATTTGAAGTGGAATATGGGCTGGATGCACGATATGCTTGATTATTTCGGCATGGATCCCTGGTTCCGTCAATTCCATCAAAATAATGTCACTTTTAGTATGTGGTATAACCACAGCGAGAATTATATGCTGGCTTTGTCCCACGATGAAGTGGTTCACGGCAAAAGTAATATGATTGGCAAAATGCCAGGGGATGAGTGGCAAAAATTTGCCAATGTCCGGGCATTATTTAGTTATATGTTTACCCACCCCGGCAAGAAAACCATGTTTATGAGCATGGAATTTGGTCAGTGGAGTGAGTGGAATGTTTGGGGTGATTTGGAGTGGGGTCTTTTGCAGCATGAACCCCATCAACAGCTAAAACGCTTTTTCTCGGATTTGAACGCCACCTATAAGAGTGAACCTGCTTTATATACCCAGGATTTTGGTCAGGATGGCTTTGAGTGGATCGACTGTAGTGATAATAGTCATAGCGTCGTTTCTTTCCTGCGCTGGAGCAAAAATTGGCAGGAGTTTCTGGTGGTGGTCTGTAATTTTACTCCCCAACCCCACAGCCATTATCGCGTTGGTGTACCCCATCCCGGTTTTTATCAGGAAATCTTTAACAGCGATGCGGGTAAATATGGCGGTAGTAATATGGGCAACCTCGGTGGTAAATGGTCGGAGGAATGGTCCTATCATAGCCGTCCCTACTCGATCGATCTTTGTTTACCACCTTTAGGGGTTTTAGTTCTCAAAATCAGTCCTAATGCTTCTGGGGAATAGGGAAGCTTTTTTCAGTGATCAGTAAACAGTTATCAGTAATCAGTTCACTGATTACTGTTTGCTGGTAAGCAGCTAGACACAATTAATTATACAGACCTAACTACCTGGCTCTCCCAGGTTTGGTGGGTAAAATGTATTCTAAGATACAGTCTTGCGGGCGAGGGAGTGGAACGAACCACAGAGACACAAAGGACACAGAGATCGATCACTACTATATAAGTTAAACTTATCACACAGAGAATAAGAGAGCCACTACCCCTTGCATGAGTGCCTATCCTAACCAAGAAGTTAATTTTGTCTTAAGTAGTCGTGCAAAATAAATTTCCTGGTGAAGATAGGCAAAAGGCAAAAGGCAAGAGGCAAAAGCTTTATCGAAATGTGTAATTAATTTTGCTTAGGTACTTATTACTTAACTGGTAACTGATAACTGATAACTGATAACTGAATTGACCGACGTGGTTGGCTTCGATCTGCTGACGATCAATCCAGAATCCCCATCCTTGCGGTGCGGCATTCAGTTCCGAGAGAAATTCTAAGGTCTTCATTGGCGTACTCCTTAGCGGGAATTATCTTCTTTATCCCTTTATAACCGGCATTCTAAGGCGAAAATTAATCAGGGGGAGAAACTGGTTAACCATTTTTCATCTCCCTTAATATTTCCTTACTTTTTCGTTAATATTTATGATAGCAAAGCCATTTGATGGTCTGAACAGGTGCAGACAAGAAAGTGCAGAAAGTGGGCATTTTCCTCCGTCGAGCATCGAAGCCATAAACAAGCAAAAGTATCTGTATATTTAGTTACTAAATTAAGACAGATTTGCCCTTGGATGCGGCCCGGGGAAAAGCCGGTCAAAAACTAACCCATCAGGATCACCGTATCGATGACGTGGATCACACCATTATCCGCCTCGATATTACCCGCGACAACCGTGGCATTTTTCACCTCAAAACCTTCGCTACAATCGACGGGAATCGGTGAACCCTCTAGAGAAGTCACTACAGCCAATTTCGCCAAATCTTCCTGCATATATTTGCCCGCAACGACGTGATAGGTGAGAATTCGGGTTAATTGGGGGATATTCTGCACTAGGGTTGTAATCGTCCCAGGGGGCAATTTGGCAAAAGCTTCATCGGTGGGGGCAAAAACCGTGAACGGGCCGGGACTTTTTAGGGCATCCACAAGATTAGCCGCTTGTACCGCCGTTACTAGAGTTTTAAAATTATCGGCACTGACCGCAATATCGACAATATCTGCCATAAACTTGACTCGATCCTGAAAAAAATCATCTATTTCAGATTTTAAACTTAATCTTGTCCCAAAGATCGTTCTAGGGAAGTAATGTGGGGTGTGGGGTGTGGGGTGTGGGGTGTAGGGTGTGGGGTGTGGGAAGAACAAATAAAAATAATCTCCTGTCTCCTGACTCCTGACTCCTGACTCCTGACTCCTGACTCCTGACTCCTGACTCCTGACTCCTGAATACTGACTCCTGACTCCTGAATACTGACTCCTGACTCCTGACTTCTAACCCAATTTTGGACAAAGATAAGCAAAAATTATTTATTGACTCCACAAACTTGAGAATATTTAAATTAACATTTCGCAATATTTACAAATTCTTAAGAATTAATTGAGAAAGATTTTTATTTAACAACGATGTTATAATGGTTACAGCGATTTTACTGAATTTCATAATGGGTTATTTTGTGCTTTTTTGGGCAGCAATGGTTAAAACCCTTGCCACACCTACAAGGTGATCCTAATTAAGACGGGTAAATCAGTCAATTTCACCCACAACGATGATCTTTTTTTTGTGTAGTTTTATTGCAAAAAAAAAGTTTTTTTGACAAAAAGCACAAAGTATGATAAGGACGCTGGTGTATTTCTGGCTGCGAGTAATTATTGCAGAGTTAGGTCAAAATCAGGGGATTTCCTGTTTCCAAGTGATCAAATACAGAAAAGCAGCAATTTGATCGAGAAATCGATAAAAACAGCCTAGACTAGAAAAAGAATCCTCTATCCCGACAGCTATCCTGTGGAGATTACTTTTTTAGGAACCAGTTCTGGGGTTCCCACTCGTTCCCGTAATGTCTCTAGTATCGCCCTTCGTTTGCCGCAACGGGCGGAAATATGGCTGTTTGACTGTGGAGAAGGAACTCAACACCAGTTACTGCGTAGCGACCTAAAAAGTTCCCAAATCCGACGCATTTTTATCACCCACATGCACGGAGATCATATCTTTGGTTTAATGGGACTGTTAGCCAGTATCGGATTAGCCGGTTCTGCTCAGGATATTGATATCTACGGACCCCCCGGACTAGCGGAATATCTGCGTGCTTGTGCTAAGTATTCCTATACTAATTTAGCCAATCGGGTGCGTGTCCATGCCGTTTCCCCCGGCATACTCTACGAAGATGAAGAATTTACCGTCTCCTGTCAGCTACTAAAACATCGTATTCCCGCCCACGGTTATCGTATCGCCGAAAAAGACCGTCCAGGACGTTTTGATGTGGAAAAAGCCAACGCTTTAGGTATTCCCCCCGGACCGATTTACGGCAAGCTGAAAAAAGGGGAAACTGTCACCCTTCCCGATGGCAGAAAAATTCGCGGTCAGTCCCTCTGCGGAGAAACGGAAATCGGCCGTAAAATTGCCTATTGTACCGATACTATTTTCTGTGAAGGCTCGATCGAATTGGCACGCGATGCAGATGTGCTAATTCATGAGGCGACTTTTGCACACCAAGATGCCGGGTTAGCTTTTGAAAGTGTTCACTCCACTTCGACGATGGCAGCCCAGGTGGCCTTGGCAGCCCAAGTAAAATTGTTATTAATGACCCATTTTAGTCCCCGTTATCTACCGGGGAATTCTCTGGATATTTCCAATCTGTTAGAGGAAGCGCGGGCGATTTTTCCTAACACTAAATTAGCCTACGATTTCCTCACCTACGAAGTCCCTCGCAACCGTCAAGAAATGGCCTTAGGAGTTAAATAATTATGCCAGCAGCAGTAGAAGAAAAAAGCATGGTTCCCACGGTTTTAGTGGGTATAGGTGGCACTGGTAACGAAATTTTATCACGCTTGCGTCGTTTAATCGAGGAAAGTTATGGCAGTTTGAGCAATTTTCCGATTGTCAGTTTTTTGGTGGTTGACACGGATAAGGATTATAAAATCAGTAATCCTGAAGCTGCTGGCAGTGCTTTTAAAGATAACGAAAAACACTGGGCCCGGGTGAGTGGAAAACAGGTACAGGAGATGGTATCTGACATGGATAGATATCCCTGGATTAATAGTTGGTTTCCCCCGGAATTAGAGAGAAATATTACTTCCCTGGAAGCGGGAGCGGGACAAATTCGCGCCTGTGGCCGTTTTGCTTTATTTTGCAATTATCATGAGATCCAAAGAAAATTTCTGGACGCAGTGAGACGGGTAAAAGGACAAGAAAACTTTATGCTCGATCGCTATGGAATTAAAGTTAATAATACTGCTATTAATGTCTTTACTACGGGGTCTTTAAACGGTGGTACAGGTAGCGGAATGTTAATCGATCTAGGCTACTGTATTCGTAATTGGTTACGCGGGGAAAGTAGTCCTTTGAGTACGGCAATTGTTCCCACTCCTGAAGCATTTGCGGGGATTAGTGTCGGCGATCGAGTTTTGGCTAATGGTTACGCTGCCCTGATGGAATTAAATTACTTTTCTGACTACAGAACCGAATATCATCAACAGTTTAGCAGCGGTTTAGTCGATGAAGTTGTTAGTAAGCTACCCCCCTTTGATTTTACCTATTTAGTGGGGACAAAAAACGGCGAAGGTGATTTTAAACTCGGTCAAATTCGGGAAATGATCGCCCAAAATATCTTCCTAGATATGACCTCTGATTTTGCCCCCCATAAGCGTTCCATTAGAGATAATATTAAGGGTTCTTGGGCGCAAGCTGACCCTGGGGGTCGCGGTTATCCTAAGCAATTTATGAGTTTTGGGCTATCAACTATTGAAATTCCTATTGCCCAAATTCGGGCCTCTTTATCGGAACGTTTAGCCAAAGATTTAATTAATTGGTGGCTGAATGATGCCGTGATTTTACCCGCTCAAATGTTGGACTTAGTAAGAGGTGATATCCTCAAAAGAATGCGCTTGAGCGAAGGAGAATTAATTATGGATTTATGTGCAGACAAGGATCGCTCTTTAATTGCCATAATCTCCCAATGGATTAACGAAACTCGTCAGGAAATCAATCAAGATAATTGGCTATCTTGTACCAAACAGGGTGTTAATATTTTAGGTAATGAACAGGGAAAAATCCTGCAATTTATTAATGATTATTTAACGCCAAGAGTCGAGGAATTTAAACGCAATCATTTACTAGAATTGAGTCCCGATGAACGGCTGCACGGCGATTACCTGAAAAAGATTTATAGTAACCGGGATGAAATTATTCAACGGGGTAAAAAGTCCCTAGAAGTGGAGTTTTATAATATCCTTGAAGATCGGAACCGTGGGGTAAAATTTGCCGAGAGTTTTATTGTTTCAGTACGACAAATCTTCACCGACATAGCCGAAAAATTCCGTCGCGATCAAGAACAGGTTTGGAGTCAAAACGAAAGTAAACGTCAACGGGAATATGATACAGCCTTGGCAGAAATTAATGATCTGAAAGATAAACTTCATATCTCGAAAAAAGATAAAATGGAAGAATATTGTGAACAAGCTTTAACGGGATTGGAAGGCTATTTAATGGCCAATATTCAACGAAAAACCAGAGGTGCAGGAGTAGAGGTTATTAATCGTTTACTGGAACATCTTAATCAATTAGAAAGCCGTTTTAATCGCTTTCGTCAGAAATTAATTCAAAGTCGCGATCTATTTAATCTCCAAGCTAATCAACAGATCGATAGTGCCGATGCTTTGTTAATTAATGGGATTAAATTATTTGACAGACAAGAATTAAATAGTCTTTATCAAGACTTTATCGAACAATTTGCCTCGGGGATTGTCGGCAGCAAAAATGCCTACGATACAGGTATGGATAACCTTTGTTTACCCCTCTCAGAAGAGATTTTAAAGCAATCTAGCCCCCTCTGGAAAGAAACGCGCCGCGCTGATGAAAATATGCGTTTATTTGACATCACCGAGATTGCCGATATTCGTCAAGGAGATTTTCAACAAGTTATCCTAAATCAAGCTAATCAACTACTACAAAATGCTCCCGCTAGTAGTCGCATTCAGCAGGAATTAGCCGCTTGTGATCGCTTGTTAAAAATCTATAACAACGATACCGATATTATCAATAATCTTCGCATTGCCTACCAAAAATCGCGACCACTAATTATGCTTAATCCTGCGGTTTTGCGGGGAAAAGATGCGGGTTTTACGCCCCAATTAAATCAAAATGTTGCCCTGATTGGAGGAAGAAATACCAGTAACCCAGCAGCCCAAAAAATTATTCCGAAACTGCGGGAATTTATCCCCAACGAAGACGATATTAAACCCTTGGGAGAAGTGGAAAAACATCGTCTTGTCTTCGTGCAGGAAATTGGCGGTTTTTCCCTACGCTGTCTCGATGGAATGCGAGAACTGCGGCAATCCTATCAGGACTGGAAAGGAGAATTTATTCTCGCTAAACGCGCCCAACAAATGGGAGAAAATCGCGATTTACCCATCCCCGTGCATATCCAAAAGGAACCTCCTTTCTGGGATGTTTTTCCCGAAGATCCGAGTATTTATCAATTGGTGGTGACGGCCCGGGCTTTAAAAGTGCTTTTTCCAGAAGTCAATCGAGTCACTAATGAGAAAACAATTCGCTATGAAATTAAAACCGCAACGGGATTAAAAAAAGTCGATATCGCCACCAGTTGGGAAGATGCGGTACAGGTGTTAGAAGTAAAAGCTTGTCGCGAAGATAAGGAAAAAATTCAAAGTCAGGTGACAGCTAAGTTACAGGATTCAGCCACTCCCGAGAAAAAACAAGCTTTGTATCGGACTTTTATCGAATATTTACAACAACGTTCCGAGGAGTTGACAGGAGGAAAAGATAATACAGAATATAAACGGGAAGATGCAATTATTTTGCAGTTAATCCATAACTATAAGTTGGATAGCGGTGGAGAAATTCCTCTTTCTACGGTGACGGAAGTGGCTAACCCAGCTTTAATTATCTGCGGTATTTGTGGACACAAAAACCCGCCCTCGTCTAATTTTTGTTCTAAGTGTGGGGCAAAATTAGTTAAGTAGAAATATAGATTTTGGGTTTGATCCCCCCTGCCCCCCTTGATAAGGGGGGTGCCGATAGGCGGGGGGATCTACCTTGATAAGGGGGGTGCCGATAGGCGGGGGGATCTACCTTGATAAGGGGGGTGCCGATAGGCGGGGGGAGCCCCCTTGATAAGGGGGGAATCTGACAATTTTTAACACCTACCTAATTTAACAGATAATTTGGGGGTGTTAGCTGGACTAACATCCCCCAAAATGAAAATTTTCGGGAAAAATTGCCTAATAGCGAAAAAACTGGATTATAATAGGGTCTTTACTCAAGATTTTTGCTAATCGCTAACTGCCATAAAACCCAATCAAGACCCCTGTTTATCGAGAGAAAAACCAATGGTAGCCACTTTAAAAGGACGAGATGTTTTAAGAATAACCGACATGAGTAGCGAAGAAATCAGCGCCCTACTCAATCTATCGGCACAGCTTAAAGCTGGCACTCTTAACCCTAGCTGCAACAAAGTCTTAGGATTGCTATTTTATAAAGCTTCCACTCGGACCCGGGTTTCCTTTACCGTCGCCATGTACCAGTTAGGGGGACAGGTGATCGATCTTAATCCCAGTGTAACCCAAGTGGGGCGAGGGGAACCCTTAGCCGATACAGCCCGGGTACTCGATCGCTATCTCGATATTCTCGCAGTTCGCACCTTTAAACAAGAGGATTTAGAAGCTTTTGCCAATTACTCGCGCATCCCGATTATCAACGCTTTAACGGATTTAGAACATCCCTGTCAGATATTAGCCGATTTACAGACTATCCAAGAGACTTTTCAGACTTTACGGGGAATTAACCTCACCTATGTGGGGGATGGTAATAATGTCGCTAATTCTCTCCTCCTAGGTGGCGCTTTGATGGGGTTAAATGTGCGGGTTGCCTCCCCCGCAAACTATCAACCCGATGGGGAAATTGTCGCCAGCGCCCAGGCTATTGGCGAGAAAACCGGTAGTAAAATCCTAATTACCGACGATCCCGTTACGGCAGTAAAAGACTCTCAGGTGGTTTATACTGATGTCTGGGCGAGTATGGGACAGGAAAGCCTCGCTGATGCCCGAATTCCCGTTTTTCAGCCCTACCAAGTCAATGAACAGCTAATGAGTCACGCTGACAAAGACGCGATTATTCTCCATTGTTTACCTGCTCACCGGGGTGAAGAAATTACCGACGGGGCGATCGAGGGTGTACAATCAAAAGTCTGGGAACAAGCGGAAAATCGGATGCACGCCCAAAAAGCTTTAATGGTGAGTTTATTGGGATTAATCTAGCTCCAGATGCTCAGTTACCTAAAATAATTATTAAACTCGATCATCAATCATCCTAAGACCTGTCCGACACCAGAAGTTAACGCTAGGATTGATGGTAAGAGCAATAATCAGGGCAGCCTCCACACCTAAACTATATGTCAGACACCTCCGCAGTTAAAAAATATCTCGCCCATTGGTTTCAATTGGGAAAAAAAGTTATTTGTCCCAAAAACCAAGCTATGCTATTTCCGCTGCCAATTTTCAATGCTGATCGCTATTCGTCGGAGTTTGAAGATTGTTGGCAAAAAATGCTTGATCCTCAAAGTGGCGATTGTTACCTAGAAGGTACTCAACAAACTATCCAAGACTTACTTTCCCCTCAATGGGAATTTCATCCCTGCGCTCGTTGTACTATACCTGTACCAATTGAAGTGATGGGACAATCGGGTTTATCCTGTCCCTGCCATGATTTGAGTAATTGGCCCAATTTAGAATTACCCCTACCCCATTTACCCGTCAATAGTCGAGAAAATCTCGATCGCATCCGGCAAAGATTGCTAAAAAATTCTCCCTCACATTAACCGGACAAAAAGAGACGTTAGGGGTAACGTCTCGAAAAAAGGATTGGGATTTAACGATTTCTGCCAAAAAGATTGACTAAATCTCGCAATCTCTCGCTATATTCTCCGGTTAAAGCTTCCTGACGATAGCGCCATGACCAATTCCCTTCTGGGACACTGGGGGTATTCATACGCGCATCGGATCCTAAACTTAACACATCCTGTAACGGTACGATCGCCTGATTAGCCACGGAACTATAGGCCAGTCGAATCAGATCCCAAGCCACTCCCTGACCACTGGGAGCGCCAAGATATTGATAAAGTCGCGCTTTTTCGTAGTCGTTGGCGTTATCCTGAAACCAGCCCACAGTGGTATTATTATCGTGAGTGCCGGTATAAATCACACAGTTGCGTTCGACGTTGAAAGGAAGATAGGGATTACCCGCGTCACCGCCAAAAGCAAAGTGGAGAATCTTCATCCCGGGGAAGGCAAAGTGATCGCGAAAATCTAAGACTGCTTGGTCAATATCGCCCAAATCTTCGGCAATAATCGGCAATTTACCTAAACGAGCGCCAATAGTATTAAAGAGATCATAACCTGGGGCCTTCAGCCAATGACCATTAATAGCGTTTTCCTGGCCAAAAGCCACCGCCCAATAGGCTTCTAATCCGCGAAAATGATCGATACGGATGATATCGACTAGGGAAAGAACCGCTTTTAAACGGCGTACCCACCAGTCAAAGCCCGTATTTTTGAGATAATCCCAGTTATAAAGAGGATTTCCCCATAATTGCCCCGTTTCTGAGAAATAATCCGGGGGAACCCCCGCCACTTCCAAGGGATTACCGGTTTGGGGATCTAGTCGGAAAACCTGCGGATTTGCCCAAACATCGGCACTATTATGGGAGACATAAATGGGGATATCACCGATAATCTCGATACCGAGGGAGTTAGCATAGCGTTTTAGGGCTAACCACTGCTCAAAAAACTCAAATTGCAGGAATTTGTGCAGAAAAATCTCCTCTTGTAACTCCTGTTTCGGTGTTTCCAATGCTCCCCAATGACGTTCGCGAATTTCTGTCGGCCATTCCATCCATGCTTTACCCTGGTAAGCGTGGGATAGGGCCATAAATAGGGCGTAATCCTCTAACCAATCGGCATTGCCAGCACAAAAGCCAGCAAACTGTTTGTAAAGAATTGTGTCAGAACCCTTGACAAAATTGCTCGCCGCCTTTCTAAGTAGGGGAATTTTCCAAGCGATCAATTTATCAAAATCCACTTGATCGAGGGGAAAATCGGGAATATCCTCGAAATCTGCGTCACTAAGCAGGTTTTTCTCCCGAAGAATGTCGAGACTAATCAGGAGATGATTGCCGGCAATGGCACTAAAACTCATGTAGGGAGAGTTACCGTACCCTGTCGGGCCTAAAGGGAGAATTTGCCAGAGTTTTTGACCACTTTGAGCCAAAAAATCGATAAATTGATAGGCTTCCCTACCTAGTTCTCCAATCCCGTAACGACCGGGGTGACTGGTGGGATGAAGCAAAATACCGCTAGAACGGCTAAAAGCCATGAAAAAACCCCCTTATCAGTGATTAGGTTAGCAGTTATTAAGTGTTTAAAGCTGAATGCTCACTGCTATCTCCAAGCTAACCCGATGTCGATCGATAACGGCAATACTTAACAACTTTATTAGACCTATAGGACACAATCAGGCATTACAGCCGTACATTAACAGATCGTCTTTCCAGTTAAAAAGATTCCTTCGGATCACGTTCCACGTTACCCGGGTAGGTGAAACTGGCACTCGTTGCCGTCGGTTTGACGCGGCTCGATAGTTGGCTGATGGCCGCTCTTTCCTCTTGGGTGAGGGGGCGATCGATAGCTTGGAATTCGTAATATTGGTATTCGCTCATGGCGTGCAACCTATCTCAAGGTTTATGATCGATATGCTAATAATTGTACGGGGATAGTTAGGGTTTAAAGATAAATTCGACAGGACGGGCGCTCTCGGATGTATTAGGAATGGCAAGAATATGCACATCTCCCGATCTTTACCGATAAGGAAAAAGTTCGGGTGATTACTCGGTAATTTACTCTCATCGGTCTTTTCAAGAAATCTAATCTATTCCTTTGGATAGTGGCACGGTCAAAATCGATAAGATTATAATTTCTTTTGTTAAGCACTTTAGTTGTGCCATCGGCTATCGGCGATTCATTGTCGGCTAATCATTAAATTTTATGAAAACAGCCTCATTCGTTGAGATTATTGGGGATAGAGTAGGGATAGATAAGAGGGAAATAATTAGAGCCTTTTGGCATTGTTCAGCTTAGAGCGTAGAGTAGAAAGGAGGTGTCTTAAGATGACTAACGGAGACGATGATCAACACTTGCCTCTTGCGTGGGAAAAGGGGAAAGTTGTCGCACAATTTTTGGGAGTTATTGCTAACACAGCAATAGCTTTGGTTATTTTCTGGGTTGGCAGTGCTTATAATGCACAAATTGAAAATCAAAAGCTGACACAAGATTTAAGGATCAGATACATTAATTTAGCTCTGGAGATCATCAAAAGCTCTGGAAGTAGTGATGAAATTCGCACTTGGGCGGCTGACGTAATACAGAATAGTTCAAAGTATGTTACTGAAATTCAAATGGATGAAAAGACCAAGGAAAAACTTAAATTGTGGGGGTTAGAAGAAAAACAAGCTAAATCAAAAGACACAAATGTTGGCACACAACAAACCATAGCTGATGGTATTACTTTAGATCAAGCTTTACAGGAAGCCTTGACTAGGAATCCTCCTTACACAAGACAGGGTGATCCCTCCAAATATACTGACTTTAACCTTTTCATCTGCAATGAAAATAGTTCCGTAGCTACTCCATTAGCCAACTTAATTGCATATAAGCTTGCCCAACAAAATCATGGCGAAATGCAGGTAAAGGTTCTTAGTGATGAGGAAGAGAAAAATGAGTTTAAAACCTTATTACCCAGAGGAGCTATCACTGTAATTACCGATGAAGGTCATCCTGAAAATGGTGAATGGGGTCGTATTAGCGATCTCCTGCAAAAAGCCATAGGAAGCGTTACTGAACCAAGCAATCCTCTATATAAGCAACTGGTTAGCTCACCTGACGACAAAATAAAAATACTTACAACAATTCAGAAGCCTGACATCAAGCAGGAATTCAATGCTGGCAAATACTCTCCTTGGCGCATTAGCATATTCATCTGTCCTAAGCCCTCCGATCGATCGGGCGATACTAATAATTAACCCCTCCCGGTGTGCGTCTATACCCCGAACTTGTCCAACCTTCTCCCACGAGGACTCGCCCTCCCCAACCTGAAAGTATATTACTCTTTTCTTCTTTTCTGGGAGAGGGATTGGGGTTGAGGGCAATTAACCATCTCTGCCATTACTTTTGAAAAATGGCATTAGAGAGCGTTAGGCAGGGACAGTGACCGCCGAAATCAGCAAAGACCGTTCAATTTCCCCAAAACAGCCTGATGCTTCTGCCGCGCTGACCTTTCCTCGGTAATATAACGGTTCTCACACCTGTGTGGCACAGTTAAACCTTTGCTGATTAAACTTTTTAACATTGATAATGTACCTCCTGCGAACAGGAAATACTATAAATAAGCGGTAAAAATGAAATAAAATTAAGAGGAAAATTAATTATGCAACTAGAAGATTATTTCTTATTTATCTCCGAAGATGATATTAGAATCAAGGGTCATCGCCTCGGAATTGACAACGTACTCTTTTATTTCTTGGAAGGCTATACCCCAGAAGAAATAAATGCTATCTATCCCGATCTAAGTTTAGAGAAAATCTACGCAAATATTACTTATTATTTACAGAATCGGCAAAAAATTGATGCCTATTTATTGCGCCTCCAGAATTGGCGAGAAACTCACTATCACGAAGCACTGAAAAATCCTTCGCCTCAACGAGAAAAGATGAGAAAAATTAAACAGCAAAGGCAAAATTCTATCAAGGTATGAAAATCAAGTTTTTACTGGATGAAAACTTATCCCCCCGATTGAAAGTCGCTGTCTTAAGGTTAAATCCAGAGATAGATATTTTACGCATTGGAGAGCCGAATACACCACCTTTAGAAACTCTTGACCCTGATGTTTTACAGTATTTAGGATTATCTCAACGACTCTTGGTGACAGATAATCGTACCAGTATGCCTGAACATTTAGAAGAATATTAGCAAAAAAATCAACAAATCTGGGGACTGTTTTGGATACGTCTCACAACAACAATGGGAAAACTAGCCGAAGAATTAATTATGATTTGGGAAACTACCGAAGCAGAAGAATGGATCGATATTGTCGATTGGATTCCTTTTTAATTAATGATATAATAAGATTATTACCGTCCTTTTTATGCTTATTATTAATTTGATGACTCACCAAATTTATGACCAATTTGCTAAGGAATATTTAGAGGAATTACTAACACCTCTAGGGACGATTAGAAAAAGTAAGAAAATAAAAAGTTAGGTTCAAGAAATCGATGTCTGGTTTGAACCATTTAGCTCACCTACTCCCACTGAGTTACCTTTAGGGTTACTCGGAAAAATGGCGGCTACTTCCTGTTTATTTGAACCTTTTCGCAATCCCCCGACCGAGGTAGAGATTCGCAGTTGTTTGTCAAAGTTATACACGGTTCATGGGGATGTCTTGAGAAAAGCGAAACGGTCAAACAAAACTCTAACAGAAGCTGAACTACCAGTTCTCTGGATTCTAACGCCCACCTTTTCAGCTAGAATGATTGAAGATTTCGGGACTCACAGCGATGAGAGTAATTGGTTAACAGGGGTTTACTTTTTAGCGAAGTCTCTCAAAGCGGGTATCATTGTCATTCATCAATTACCAGTAATTGATGACACCTTATGGTTGAGGGTATTAGGTAAAGGAGGAACTCAAAAACGAGCAGTAGAAGAGTTAGTTGAACTACCAGAATGCAACCCTTTTCGAGAGAATTTACTGGAAATTCTGGCCAACTGGCGCAAGAATTTAGAGTTGAGAGATAATTTAAGTACAGAAGAACAGGAGGACATCATGAACTTATCACCAGCTTATTTACAACAAAGGGAAGAGTGGAAGCAAGAAGGGATACAACAAGGTAGTTTAGAAGAACGGTATTCCCTGATAGCCAGTCTTCTGGAAGGACGCTTTGGCAGTCTAGATTCGGAATTATTCAGTCTAGTAGAAAAGATTGCCCAACTTCCCATCTCGGAACGCACCGCTTTACTTCTTTCTTTAGCGAATTTATCCCGCGAGGAATTGTTGGAAAGATTGTAAATTTCGTTTCTCGCTCTTCTTACAGTCGTTCAACGATAACTGTTTTCCTTTTGTTTTTGCCGATAAGCTTCAAATTCGGGGTTACTGGCAAGAATTTGACGGACACGCTCGCGACTTATGCCGTATTTATCCCCTATTTGCTGATAGCTCAATCCTTGTCTATGGAGTTCTAAAAAATCGTAGCTTTTTTGCAGTTTTTCCTTTCTCTGTGCATCTCGTCTTGGGGTTGGACTCTTATCGCTAAGGTGTCCTACTATTTCCCTTCCCAACTCAGTCAAAGAATATTGAGAATCGTGGAAACTAACCAATCCTTGTTTTTCCAATTCTTTAAGTATTTTATGTACTCTGGTTAAATTATGAGCAGTTGTTGCCAATTGCCGAGATGGTTCCGAAAGTATCCGAATTGCCGAATCGATCTCAATCGGATAATCTAACATCCCTTTCAGAATCTGTTTCTGTTTTGCTTGGAGATTAGCGATCATCTCTTCTAAATGTTGAAAGTCTTCATTTTCATCCATCGGAATTATCATTTCAATAGACCTTTCCCTAGTCTGATAAAATCACAATCAGGGGATATTGTCAACAACTAACCGTAGCTTACCCAGTCGTTTATGCCTTGCTGATGCACTTTTTAAAAAATGGTGATAAACTCAACTGTACTGGGTACACTCTCCCTATCGGATGAATTTCAGAAAAAATCGAGAGAAAAAAACGATGAACGAACGAGAAACATCCAACAAAATTGAGGCGGGCGGGGGTTTTCCCGTATTGCAATATTGGGCAGAAAAAACTCTCTCTCCTCAAGGGGTTAAACTCTGGCAAACCTTGAATCATAAAAGTGCCTGTTTAGCTTGCGCTTGGGGAACGGGAGGACAAAAGGGCGGTTTTGTCAACGAAGCGGGGGAAAGTCTGCAACGTTGTCTCAAAAGTGTCGAGGCAGTTACTTCCGAATTAATGCCAGGTATTAAAACTGATTTTTTTCAGACCTATCATCTCGCTCAATTACAGTCCTTAACTTCCCTAGAATGCGATCGCTTGGGTCGTTTCAGTTATCCCGTCCTCTTAAAAGCCGGAGAAAGTCACTATCAACGTATTAGTTGGGAAGAAGTGTATCGATTAGCCGAACAAGCTTTTCGTCAACCGTCCGAGACTATTGCCTCCTATAGTTCTGGACGTTCTTCTAATGAAGCCGCCTATCTCTTACAATTGTTTTTCCGGGCATTAGGAAGTAATAATTTAGCCGATTGTTCCGATCTCTGTCATGCCGCCTCGACCGTAGGCTTAAAACAGGTTTTCGGAACCGGAACTTCGATGGTCAGTCTGGAAAGTTTAAAACAAGCCGATTGTGTGGTGTTAATCGGTTCTAACGCTCCAGCTAATCATCCTCGCCTGATGAATGAATTAATTCAAATTCGTGATCGCGGCGGTAAAATTATTATTATTAACCCGCAAATTGAAGTCGGATTGGTCAAATTCTCCTCACCCGCTTTTCCGATTAAATCCCTATTGCGGGGCGGTTCCGATATTTCAACTCTCTACCTACAGCCGATACCGGGTAGCGATACTGCCCTATTCGTCGGATTACAAAAATCTTTAATTGAACAAAATTTAGTGCGGTGGGATTATCTCAAATCCCGTACAGAAAATTGGCAATCTGTTATAGATTATGCCCAACAAACACCCTGGGAAACCATTACTAAAACCTGCGGTTTGTCCCGAGAAGAAATTGAAGCAACCGCCGCCCTTTTCGGCAATTTAGAGCGTGTGGTTTTCGCTTGGGCTATGGGGGTTACACAACAGGAAAATGGGGTAGATAATATTATCAGTATTGCCAATACCGCTTTAATGACGGGAAATGCTGGCAAAATCGGAGCCGGAACCATGCCAATCAGAGGTCATTCTAATGTACAGGGCTTCGGTTCTATGGGCGTTACAGTGAGATTACGTCAGGAAATCGCCGAGGCACTTGCTCAACTTTTAGGAAAGCCATTAAATATAACCGGCGGTTATGATACCAGGGCATTAATTGAAGCTGCCGAACGGGGAAAAATTAACACTCTTTTCTGTTTAGGAGGTAATCTTTATGGAGCAAATCCAGATTTAACTCAAGCCAAAAAAGCCTTAGCTCAAATTGATACAATTTTTTATGTAGCTACTAAGCCAAATTTAGGACATTTTCAGGGATTAGCCCGACAAAATACGATAATTTTACCCGTATTCGCTCGTTTTGAAAATCCTCACCCGACAACCACCGAATCGGGCAATAATTTTGTCCGTTTTAACGAGCGGGGAAGCAGTCATCTACAGGGTTCCCATGTGGATATCATCTCGGAAGTAGAACTGTTAACAAATATTGCCGTCAAGGTTTTAGGCACAAACCCGATTGATTGGTCGAGATTACACGATACCGCCTATATTCGTCAGTTAATCGCCAAAACGATTCCGGGTTATGAAAAGATCGGGCAATTAGATCAAACCCAAACAGAATTTACCATTAGCGGACGGATTTTTACCGAACCCCATTTTCCAACATCGACCGGAAAAGCGCAAATGTCTGTCACGCTTTTACCCACTTTAAAAGCACCGCAAAAGCAAGATTTCAATCAACCAGAAAATGCACCCGGAATTGCTCTGATTCTCGGAACAGGACGCAGTTATGGACAACATAATACCGTCGTTTATCAAGTGGGCGATAAATATCGAGGAATGCCTCACCGTCATTGTTTATTGATCAACGCCGAAGATGCCAAAAAAGCGGACTTTCAAGAACATCAACGAGTCACCGTTCAAGGAGATGCCGGCAAATTAGAAAATATCGAACTTATTTTCGGTCCGATTCGCGAAGGTGTTGGCTTTATGTTCTATCCCGAAACCAATGTTTTATTCAAAGCTAAAATCGATCCTCGCTGTGGGACTCCTGCTTATAAACGAGTTCCCGTCTGGGTTTTTTAGTTATCAACTCCTCTAATTTTCTTTTTTGGAAATAATGAAATAGAGTTAACCAATCCAACCAACGAATCGAGCAGAATGAAAAAGCTATGCTCGATTCGATCGCATTTCTGTTATCCTATTCTTACCGTCATTAAAATAAGTAAACATGGGCGAGTTTTTGCTAACCGTATTCCTGAACTTCCCCCATACATATCTACTACAATAGCCGAAAACCCTTATCCATCAGACGACAGATAATCTGTTACTGCACAACAGCCTAAGCGGGTGAGGGGAATCGAACCCCTATCATTAGCTTGGAAGGCTAGGGTTTTACCACTAAACTACACCCGCATTTTCTTAGCACTTTCGTTAGCATAACACGAATTGCCGATTTTTACAAGTAGGGATTTTCAGCTTGTGAATCGCCTCTAGATGGTCATAGATCGCCTAAAAATCCTGATCGCTCGGTTATTTCCCCGATTTGGCTAAAAGTTTCTTCCACGCGATCGAGGTCTAGTTGGGAGAAATTATCGATCGCCCAGTTGGACACTCTCTGCATAAAATGGAAGGGGTAGGTATGAGCGATTCCCACCACCTGCATTCCCGCTCTTTTTGCCGCTTCGCAACCGGCAAAAGTATCTTCAATCACCAGACATTCCCAGGGTTGCAACTGTAGATTAAAATTCCAACGATTGAATCTTTCTACGGCCAGTAAATAACCATCCGGTTGAGGTTTACTGGTGCTAATCTCATCCCCGGTGACAATGACACTAAAATAATCCCCAAGGCCCGTCTGTTGCAAGATCGATTCCACTTCCGAGCGTATTGCTCCCGTCACCAAACCGATTTGTAGATCCCTGGCCTTAACCCGTTTTAAAAAAGAGTATATCTCTTCATAAATAGGAAGTTTCTCTAATTTTCCTAATCTTTCTCGGTATAAACTGGTTTTTTTGTTAATTAACTTAGTCAGATACTCCTCGGTCACTTGACGACCGCGACGGGTGAGAACATTACGCAAACAGACGCGATCGCTTCTTCCCAGACATAACTCCGCAAATTCCGACCCTAGGGGCAGCAAATTTTCCCCGAGCAAGATTTCATTGATTAACTCTTGATGGATCGGTTCATCATTGATGATCACCCCATTAAAATCGAACAGAACAGCCTTTAACATCAATCTTAGACAGAAAAGCTAATAAATACTCAGTGTTCTTGATTATACTAAAGTTTTTCGTCGGGGCCTGGCGGGTCTTGTCCCTGACCCCATCTCAACAAACAATTTTAACCGGAAAATTGCCAAGGCCTTGACAAATTTCCAGATTTGCTCTATTATTTTGTTATAGTGGGAATCCGTGCTGCCCTGTAACCCCCCTATTTGGGGCTGAGATATTAGCCAAAAATATAACAAAAGAATTTAGGCCATTTTTGCCGATACCCAACGACGGAATAATTCCACAGCAATCCGATAACGGCAGTCTTGGCATTCGATGACATGATGATTTTCAAGGGTTTTTAGGGCCCAGTCGAGAGTTGTGGCAGTTAATCCGGTGCTGGACAGTAAATCTCCCCGGGTTAATCCTTGCAGATGGGGAGAAAGAACTATTAAAATCTCCTGTTGTCCGGCCGCATCTTGTTTAGCCTGTTTCCAGACACCCGTAAAATAATAATTCCCCCTTTGGAAAAACTCGTCATCGATAGCTTTTTCCACATCTTCCACCTGAAAACGAATATCTTGGGGACGTTGCAACTCAAAGACCTGTTTATTATAAAAACGTACCAGATGAAAGCCGATCAGTTGTACTAAATAGGGTTGACCGTGGGTAAGTTGATAAATTTTGTCCAAAGCGGATGGGGTATAGTCTAGGGGAAAATCCTCGTCTTCCCCAACGGGATTAGCGAGGATAACGCGAGTAGATTCAGGAGAGAGGAAACTAACTGGAATCGGGTAAACACTGCCAAAAAAAGGATGAAAATAATCGGCAGTCATCTCCTCTAGGGTATGTAATCCGGCAAAAACAAAAGCTAGACGCGGACTACTCTGGACAAGGGAACGCAGATAGCCGAGGAAATTCCGGGGGAGGGTATTCGCTTCGATTAAATCCTCAATTATCTCGAACTCATCGAGGGCAATAATTAAACCGGTTTTAGCTTTTTTCGGCAGAATCTGGCGCATCAGACGGTCTAAATAACGATTAAAATACATTTCTGGATGTTGGGAGATTTTTTCCTCTTCTGGGGCATCAATTGCCAAAGTTTGGGCGATTTCCTCAGCCATAGTCAGGAGAACTTCGGCTAGGCTGGTTACTGTGGCCAAGCGCTGTAAATTAATGTAGATAACCGAGACATTTGGTGGAAGATAGGCCTCCAGATTGCGTAGAATCGAAGTTTTACCCATGCGACGATGACCATAGAGAACCACGGAGGATAGGTTATCTCCGGACCACATTGACTCAAGTTCCCGCAGGATATCCTCACGACCAACAAAGCGTTTACCGATCACCGGATCACCGATAATGTAGGGATTAGGAATCGGTTGGGTAATAGTTACCGTTCCCACCGTTCCCGCGATGGATGCGCTAATTTCTGCCCATTTTTCGGCGATAGAAAGGATTAATTCTTTTTCTGCTTGGGGTAAAGTAGCCGCCTGTTGGTCGTTTATATCCCTTAATTCCCCGATAATCCGATTAAGAGCGAGGGATCTGACCTGTTGGGAGTAACTTCCCTGGACTAAAGCTATTTCTGCGATAACTAGATTTAAACTGCTGATAGCTTGCCAAGTTTGCGGACGTAATGACGGTTCTGGGGCAATGGGGGCAACCTCCAGGGAAGCGATACTATCGGGAGTTGCTGCCTGACTAAATCGGTGTAAAGTTTGGGCGAGGCTATACATTTCTTCCCCGTAGGCGAGGGAACGTACCACAGCAAAGGCTTTTTCGGCTTTTTCGGTGTCCTGTTGGTGAAGATACCAAAAACCAGCGGCGGCGGCACGAGCAGGAGTATCGAGACGGATTTTGCTGAGAGGAAAAGAAAACGGTTTCGCGGACGCATATTTTAACAATTGCCAATCGGAGGGATTTTCTGCCAGACGGGACACCCGATAGATAATTTCTGCCTCTGGGAATTGCGATAAAACGCGGTTAACGGCGACAAGGACAGGAATAAACTGGCGGCTGTACTGAAGGTATTGATTGAGGTTATTAATAGCCGTTTCCCAGTCTTGCTGTAACCATTGTTGTAGAGTCGAGGTTAACCCCGGCAGCGGTAGAAGGGTAATACGGGGAAAAAGTCGCCCTTGGGGACCAGCCAAAAGCCCGATTAGCCAATTATCAAGACGGAAAAAGGCGAATATAAACCCCACGCTCGACACCACGCCGGACAACACCACGCCCGACACCACGCTGGACAACACCACGCCCGACACCACGCCGGACAACACGCCCGACACCACGCTGGACAACACCACGCCGGACAACACGCCCGACACCACGCTGGACAACACCACGCCCGACACCACGCGGGACAACACCACGCCCGACACCACGCCGGACACCACGCCCAACAACACGACGAACACCACGCCGGACCCCACGCCCGACACCACGCCGGACAACACCACGACCAACACCACGCCGGACCCCACGCCCGACACCACGCCCAACCCCACGCCCAACCCCACGCCCAACCCCACGCCCCACACCACGCCCCACCCCACGCCCCACCCCACGCCCAACCCCACGCCCCACCCCACGCCCCACCCCACGCTCAACACCACGCCCGACACCACGCCGAACCACACGCCCAACAACACGACCAACACCGCGTCCCCCCAATCAACAGAAAGTCCTAAATTTGCCGCTATGCTACAGATAATCAGAGGGGTAATTACAGTTAAGAGAAGACCCTGAATCCCTAGACGCAATTGTACGGGATGGTCGCGGAGAAATTGCCTTGTATCGCGCCATGTTTTCTGTTCGGTTAATTTATCGCCGCCGCCTCTCGTTTCCACATACCAGCGCACTGCTTGGGGAAAATAAAACACCCAGTACAACAGCAAAAGATAATCAAAGGGATTCCATAAAGATAAATCGCGTTTGAGTTTAGGAGCGAGATTAATTCTGGGGACGGTGCTTTCCTTCATAATTTTTATCTCTAGCTATTTACCCGGTGATGGTTTATTAAGTAGTTAGGTGTTACTCAAGGTAGGATCAAACCCCCCTTATCAAGGGGGGCAGGGGGGATCAAACCCCCCTTATCAAGGGGGGCAGGGGGGATCAAACCCCCCTTATCAAGGTAGGATCAAACCCAAAATTAAATCAACTTATTGTTTAGTTATAACCTAAGTTCGGGATGCTGAGTTATTGACTTTGGTTTGATAAAGTTTAAAACAATTTTGCATCACCTCTCGCGGCTTTCCTTGACTTTGCCTAACAAGAGAACTTATTTCCTCCTCAGTAAAAGTCACTCCAGTTTGACTTAGACGATGACTAATAAACTCTTTAATTTTAGCTTCATCCCATAATTTAATCGGAAATTGTTGACAAATTCCCTGGAAAGGTGAATCACCTCCTTTGTTATCAGGAAATAAAACATCAAGGGAACGATTAGCCGCTACTACTAATCTTAAAGGTGGATCGGGACGATTAGCTAACTCTCTTAATTGACTTCTAAGCTGATAGCTGAAATATTTTTGAGTCATATTATCTACCACATCCAATAATAACAGGATTTTGTGTTTTTCTAATTCCCTAGTTAATCTAGTTCCTTTGAGCGGTTTATCGTAATTCGCAGCTATACCAATCTGATGACATAATTCATAATAAAAATCCTTATCTCCTGCTAATCCTTCTAAGTTTAGATACAAGGGTTGTCGCTGACTAAGTAAATACTCCCTTGCTTGATGGTAAATTCCCCAAAGCAGGGTGGTTTTTCCCGTTCCCCTTTCCCCGATAATAGCAGCACTACTGCCGGAATTTAAAACCTCAAAAATATCTTTAATTTCTTGTTCCCGTCCAAAAATCTGCTGAATTTCTTTAATACCTCCGGAAGTGGGTTTAAAAGGATTATGGGCATTTTTTTGGGGTTGTAATTGCGGAAAATATTTAAAAATAGTCTGAACTGGAATCGCTCTTCCTCCTAAATCACTGTACTCATCTCTGGTTTTATTCACCACTCCGCACACTTTCCCCGTGCGTAAATTTAAAAGCGGTGAACCACTAAAACCGGGTTGTACTTGCCCTAATTTAAACTTGATTAGGGGGTTTTCATCCCCCGTTAAACCTATATACTCAAAGTCACTAGGATCACCGTTCGGATAATCGTTGGTATAGCCAAAAGTGTATAATTTATCTGTTAATTGTAAATCTTGATCAAAATCGACATATTTGTGATATAAAGGCGAGTTTAATTGTAAAAGAGCCAGATCGATCTCGTCTAGATTCGGTAAGTCGATAATTTTAGCCCCAGAAATTTGACCTTGCCAAATTATCTCGATAGTCTCGCGATTATCCCGCGCATCTTTTACCACATGAAGACAGGTCAAAATTAACCCTTGTCCCACAAAAAAGCCTGTTCCTGATGCATCGATTAACTTTAACCTGACAGTGTACGAGGGGAGAGATTCCGGGGTAAGCATTTAATCAATTTATCCTCCCCATTCTAGGGTAATTTTTAAATTTCCCTTTCCTTCACCTTCCACAATTAAAGCGGTTAGTTTACCAGATTTTACCGTGACTTCTACCCCAAATTCTACGGTTGCCTTTTTGGGTTTCACTTTATTGATTGTGGCAGCGATCGATTCAGTAACTGCCTCAATTGTATCAGCCACACTTTGAAAGTCAAATATTTGATCGGATACTTCCCGTTCACCACCGAAACTTCTCGCTTCCACTAACATGGTGACATTTTCTTTAACTTTAACTGAAATAATCTCAGATCTAGATTCTGGCATAAGGCTCCTTCAATGACCCATTTATGGTTTTCTCGATTGCTTCTCGGACAAACTTATAGCGGAACTAAAAAGGCTTATATATATTTCGGCACGGATTCCCATTATACTAGAAAGTATAGGTCAAATCGAGGGATTTTGTCAAGTCTTTTTTAGCATTAATCTATTTGTGTTATGCAGTGGAGGGGGTTATAAGGAATGAAACCCCGATAGAGACAGACATTGCTGCGATTTTTGTCAATTGTTTTCGCTCTAGAACAAACTAATCAATTAAGTCTCTTGCCAGATAAGGATTTAGTCAATTTATGCCCCTATATCGAACCATACCAAGTAACGAAGAACCTTCTTTTTCCTCTTCTTGAATCGCCGATTTCGGGACAATGACGACGTTAACCGATTCTTCTACTTCGTTGAATAGTTCTAAAACATATCCTTCCTCACCCCCCTTCGGATGGGCAACTATATCAACAAGAATCGCCGAATCACCCTGCTTAAGATTGTATTCGGGAACGTCGCGGGCTAGGGTCACTTCTTCGTATAGTTGCGCCATGGTTTATTTTTCCTTTCTGGGTTTGAGGGTGATAAATTGAAATTGATGATCTAGGTTTCGTTTTAGCCAAATCGTGACAACGGATAGGGGAACTTGATTACTGCTGATTAATTCCCCCTCGACTCGATAGAAGGTTCCGTATTCGTTGGTAAGATCTTCGATGGCGGGATTGGTTTGAATTAGTTGGATGAGGGCGGTTTTTAGTGCATCGGGATTAGCGAGGGTAAAGCCAGCGCGGGCGAGGTATTTTGATTTGTCATCTTTGGGGCGAAATTTGAGGAGATATTTAGTTATTTTATCATCGGGAATTAGGGAGTCGCTAGGCAGGTACATCGGATCGAGAGAATTTTGTTTGATTTTACCTTGAATTGAAGTTTTAATATCGATTAACTGATCAAGTGTATTAATTGATATTGTTTCAAGTTTTTTTTGGGGTTGTAATTGCAGAAAGTTTTTTGAAATAGTCCAGACTAAAAAGGCTTATATATATTTCGGCACGGATTCCCATTATAATAAAAAGTATAGGTCAAATCGAGGGATTTTGTCAACTCTTTTTTGCCATTAATCTATATAATTGTCGGGCTGCTCACCAGTCATTGTCCTGAAAAAAATTATGCCCCGGTTTGTTAAACAAGCATATATGCAGCGGTCAACCGAGACAGCACAGGAGCCTCTCTTATTCTTTGTGTGATCAGGAGCCTCTCTTATTCTTTGTGTGATCAGTTTAACTTATATAGAACCGATCAATCTTTGTGTCCTTTGTGTCTTTGTGGTTCGTTCCAGTCGCTCGCTGGCGGGAATATATCTTATAAAATACATTTTACCCACCAAACCCAAGAGAGCCGACAGGAGGCAAAAAACGAGTTATTGGACAGAAAGAGGCGATGGGATGTTATTATTTAAAGCCGATTCCCCGGAAGCATCCGAATTGATCATCGGGCAGCATCCCCTGGCGAATAGTAGTGGAATAGGCTATTAAAGGAGTGAACCCTGTGCAAATATTCACAACAATCCCCGGTTTACGCACTTTTTTGGCTGATTATCGCCATGATCGCAGTATTGCCCTCGTGCCAACCATGGGCGCCCTCCATAAAGGTCATGCTAGTCTAATTCGACGCGCAGTGACGGAAGCGGAGGTAACTGTGGTCAGTATTTTTGTTAATCCTCTACAATTTGGCCCCACAGAGGATTTTTCTCGCTATCCCCGCAGCCTTGACAGCGATCGCCAATTGTGTGAATCCTTGGGAGTTGCTGCTATTTTTGCTCCCAGTGCGGAAACTTTAGGAATTGGTGATTCTGAGGAGATAACCGCAGTTGTTCCCCCGATTTCTCTGACTAGCGGGTTATGTGGTGCTTTTCGTCCGGGGCATTTTCAGGGAGTAGCCACAATTGTCACCCGGTTGTTTAATATAATTGCACCGACGATCGCCTATTTTGGCGAAAAGGATGCCCAACAGTTAGCGATTATCCGGCAATTAGTCAGGGATTTAAATTTAGCGATCGAGATTCGCGCTTGTGCTACAGTGCGAGAAACATCGGGATTAGCAGTTAGTTCTCGCAATCAGTATCTATCGGCCACAGAAAGGGAAAAAGCGACAATTATCGCCCAAAGTTTGCAATTAGCCCTCGAAAGTTTTCGTTTAGGGGAAAGACAAAGGGAAAAACTACTGGCTATTGTCCAAAAAAATCTCGACAGAGTACCAGAATTTCGCTGTCAGTATCTGGATTTAGTCCATCCCCAGAGTTTACAACCGATCGAGCAGATCGAAGCAAGGGGCTTATTAGCGATCGCCGGATTGATCGGTCAAACCCGTTTAATTGATAATATTATCTTGCGTCAACGTCGGGCAGTTATCGCTATTGATGGGCCGGCTGGAGCGGGAAAATCGACGGTAACGCGCTTAGTAGCCGAAAAATTGGGGTTAACCTATCTCGATACCGGTGCGATGTATCGCGCGGTGACATGGTTAGTGGTGAATTCCGGTCTGGATTTGTCCGCAGAAGCGGCCATCGCCGAGTTATTATCTTTAGCGAAGATAGAAATAATTCCGGCCGATAGTCCCGAAAATGTGACTATAGTGAAGATTAATGGGCAGGATGTGACTTTAGAGATTCGCTCTCCCGCAATTACCTCGCAAGTGTCCAGAATTGCCGCTCAAAAAGCGGTGAGACAGCAGTTAGTCACCCTGCAAAGACAACTGGGAATGTCAGGGGGAATAGTTGTGGAAGGTCGAGATATTGGTACTAATGTTTTCCCAGAAGCGGAATTAAAGATTTTCTTGACAGCGACATCCGAAGAAAGAGCGAGAAGGAGATTAAAAGACTTAGAAGCGCAGGGAAATGGTGGGATTAGTCTCGCAGAATTAACCCAAGAGATTGAAAAAAGGGATTATTTGGATAGTAATCGCTCCCTAGCACCCCTGCGAAAAGCCGCAGATGCGATCGAAGTTAATACCGATCATCTCACTATTACAGAAGTCACGGAAAAAATCATTGCTCTTTATCATCTTAACTCAGGTGATTTAGGGGGATAATTATGCAGTTAAATTACCTGACTTTATCATCTATCTGTTTAACGGTAACTTCCTTGATAATTCTTGGCAGTCCAACTATATCTTTAGCCGATCATAGATCAGCAATAACTTTAGCTTCTAGGGATTTATCGAACCAGCAACAGGGAAAAAAAATTATTCTTAATGGTCGTTCTTTGCCCGTTTCTTGGCGACAGTGGACAACAGCAAATAGTACCAGAATTGCCATGGGTGACACGGGAGCAAGACAATTATTCGGCATGGATTTTCTTAGCACAAATGATCCAAAAAAGCAACCGATAAACTGGTTTAATTTACAAACTTTATCGGCTAATTTAATCGACTCTGATCGCTGGCTGGATGTTACGGATATTTTACTAAAAATGGGGGCAACAACCACAATTAATGGTGATAGTTTAACTATTAACTTTCCTGCTGCCCAGATTCAAGATATTCAGCTAGAAAATTATGGAGCAGTACAAAGGATTATTATTCAACTCGATCGCCCGACCTTTTGGCAAGTTAGTCAGGCAAAAAATGAAGCTGTGATTACTTTAGAAGGAAATGCCCAGCAATCGCTCATCTCTAGGTTTCAACCCCAAACTATCAGCAACAGTAATCAAAATAACGATGAAGATGATCTAGGCAACTCCAATAATAACTTAGCCACTCAGATCACTTCCTTAGAAAATAATGGGGTGATCAGTCGTTTAAAAATTAACCTTCCCACTGCCTACGGATTACAGATCAGCAGTGTGGCTAATCCTCCCCGAATTATCATTGATTCTCGTCCCGATGCTATGGATGAAAAGCGCATTGTTTGGCAACCAGGGTTAATCTGGAATCAAAAATATATCCAGTTAGATCAAGATTGGTTTCCCGTGACTTGGTTAGAAATCGATCCCAGAAATCCTCAGATAACTATTAAACCAATCACCGCTAATTCCACCTCAATGCGCGGCACTAATCCCCTGATCACGATTAATAGCGAAAGTAATGCGGTAGCGATGATTAATGGCGGCTTTTTTAATCGTAATAATCAGTTACCTTTGGGAGCAATTCGTGTGGATGGCAAATGGTTATCTGGGCCAATTTTAAACCGAGGAGCGATCGCATGGGATAATCGTGGTAAAATCAGGATCGATCGCCTCAGTTTAGAGGAAACTCTCATTACTGCCACCGGACAACGTTTTCCCCTAACCCATTTAAATAGTGCTTTCCTGACAGCCGGCTGCAGTCGTTATACTCGCGATTGGGGGAGTAATTATCATCCGCTCACCGAGCGGGAAACCGGGTTAGTCGTCCAAGGCGATCGCGTAACGGAGAAATTAAATAATCTTTCCCCACAGGATAGTATAGAAGTACCAGAAAATGGCTATTTAGTCATCTGCCGAAAGACAGATATTAATTTAAAGATTGGTGAGACAGTCAACCTCGATAGCGTCACCCTACCGGGAGATTTTGCTGATTATCCCCAGATTTTAGGTGCAGGTCCCCTATTATTGCAGAATGGACGCATAGTTTTAGATGGAAATGCTGAAAAATTTAGTCCGGCATTCCAAAATCAACAAGCTTCCCGCAGTGCGATCGCAGTTAGCCGAGAAGGAAAAATTTTGCTAGTTGCTATCCACAATCGCGTCGGGGGAAGGGGGGCAACTTTAGGCGAATTAGCCCGAATTTTGCTGTTAATGGCGGCAACAGACGGTTTAAACCTAGATGGGGGTAGTTCCACTGGAATAACCTTAGGGGGTTATCTGCTCGATCGCTCTGCCGTTACCGCCGCAAAAGTCCATAATGGAATAGGGATATTTTTATCCCCGTCTCCTTGAAAAGTGTGAAAACAATGGATAATAGCGACTGGATTAAACAATTGCTGCTGATGGGTATTGGCACTACTTCGATGGTGGCAGAAAAGATCAAAGAAGTGAGCGACGAATTAGTCAAAGACGGTAAAATCAATTCTGATCAGGCTAAAAACTTTGTCGATGATCTGATGACACAGATGAAGTCTGAACAGGGGAGCTTCGAGAACAACTTAGAACGCTATATTCGCCAGATTTTGCAGGATTTAGGGGTTCCCCGACAATCGGAAATGGACGAACTGCGGGGAAGGATTGATAGATTAGAACGACAGGTGAGAGACTTAGAGAATAAACTCTGGCGTTAGGGAACTATGAAATCAATGCGCGAAATCTTGCTCAGTTTTGCTATCATTGCGGTTTGTGGCTTATTTTTAATCGTTGCTTCCCTCTTTGGTGGAGGGGAAAAAAACAATGCGATCGCCGCAGAAATCGAGCCACCCGCTATCACTCAAACTATTAATAAGGAAATCATCTCCATGGATTTAGATCAAGCAGTCACCACCGATTCGGGACTAAAATACATCGATATCGTGGAAGGAACTGGAGAAAGTCCCCAAAAAGGTCAAAAAGTGACTGTTCACTACACGGGAACCCTGACAGACGGCAAAAAATTCGATAGTTCTAAGGATCGCAATCAACCTTTTACCTTTACCATTGGAGTTGGTCAAGTGATCAAAGGATGGGATGAAGGAGTCGCATCGATGAAAGTCGGTGGGCAGCGTACCTTAATTATCCCCCCAGAATTAGGTTATGGTGCGCGGGGTGCCGGTGGGGTAATTCCTCCCAACGCGACTTTACTTTTCGATGTGGAATTGTTGGGAGTTAAATAGGTTTTTCCTCTGATTTTTCACTTTTACCCGCATCGATCCTGAATGCGGGTTTTTTGACAAATTGCCAGAAGCTAAAGGCCAAATCAGGAAGATTTAGTAAATTCTAGACCGTTTTCGCTACCGTAACGTTCCATAAAACGCATAAAACGATCCCACTCTGCGGGAGAATTAAAAATAACCGTAGCTTCGATCGCCGTGGGTTTACCGTTGATGAATTTGCCTTTTACTTCCCTGGTGACGATTTCTCCTTCCTCATCGACGAGATACATCCCCGTGATTTCCTCGGTTTGTTGATCTCCGAGGATAGTCGGTTGATCAAAATAAAATTTTGCCGATCCCTTCTCTCCCGTTTTAGTGCGACTTAAGCGGATATCGGGAACAACTGGTTCTTTTAACCCCCGGGAAAACTGAATTTCTGCCATTACTTTTCTTTATCCTTCTCATAAAATAGACATTTCTAGATCATCTCACACCAAGTCGCAAGTAAAAAGCAGATGGGACACCATAAACTTAAAGTATCCACAGTAAACTCGCGGGGGTGGGTTTGACTGATGAAAGATCACTTGTAAACCTCTCCCTTCCCACTGATAACCAATAACTGAGATGAGATGGTTTTATTAGAAGCAACGGTTCATTCTTCTCTACGCGCTTTTTTACGCGAACAAGGACGCTTTTACTGGTCTCATCATCTCACTATGGGGCGACTGGTGGCTAGAGCTTTGCGCTTAAAACGTTCCTCTCTGATACAAACTGGAACCACTCTTACCCGTTATTGTCTCAGTTATCTCACCCCGGCTCTTTTGGGTGATACACCTGTTCTGATTGTTGCCCCAGAGTCGGAAGTAAACCTACTGTTAGAAGTGGAAATCCCCCATCTGCAAGCATGGTTACAAACTCAGCGAGATATCCTCAAAAGCGATCGCTTTCCCGCTAATTTTACCGGTTTACTCCTCACCACACCCCAACAATGGTTAGAGGATAAATTGGGCAATCTCGGTCATTTTCCCCAGAATATCGCCACTATAATCGATCGAGCCGAAGATTTAGAAACTTGTCTAGTAGATTATCTCACCGTCACCATTACTCCCGAACAATGGTCTGCTTTAGGGTCAGCATATCCCCAGCATAGAGAGTTTATAGACTTAATTAAAGCACAACTTAGCCAAAGTATTCTTGGTCATCCCATTAATCCCTATAATTGCTATCTTATTGATGCCAAGGAAAAAGAATATATAATTGCTCTCCTGCAACGCTTACATCAAGATTTAGCCACTGATTCTGCTTGGCAACTTTTAGCGGCAAAAATCCCCGAGCATAATTATCTCCTCTGGACATCGGTAGATCGAGATCGAGAAGAATTTACCCTAAAAATCAGTCCTTTAGAGGTGGCTAGTTTTTTCAAACCGATTTGGCAGCAACAACCCTTTGTTTTAATCGGCAGTTTTTTAGATAGTGAAAAATCCGCTAATTTATACCGTCAAAATCAGGGTATCGGAGAAATTTTAACTCTAAAGTTTGCAGCTGATCGCGAAAGTGAATATATTCATTTATATCTACCCGATCGCATCAGCGCCCCCAACACACCCGAATTTAAACCGATGTTATTAAAGCAAGTACGGGAATTAGTTAGTGCTAATCATACCAGTGAACAACCGATAGTAATTCTGATTGAAGATGTTCCCCTCAAGGCACAAATTGCCACCCAAATCGCAGCCGATTACGGTTCGCGAGTACAAGTGGAAAAAACTGAGATTAATAATAATACTATTCTGGTTTGTGGTTGGCAATTCTGGCAAACCCATCAAGAAAAATTTCCGACTCCCAGTTTATTAATTATCGCTACTTTACCCTTACCATCCCCCGAAAATCCTCTCGTTGCTGGCAAAATTGCTTACTACAAACGACAACATCTCGACTGGTTTCGTGCCTATCTTTTACCCACAGCAGTGAGGGAAATTCAGCAATCTGTCCAGTCTCTCCGGGAGTGTCAAGGTTGTGTGGCTGTCCTCGATAATCGTGTCAATGCTCGCAGTTATGGCCGACAAATTCTCTCCGCTTTAGAACCCTATGCTAAAGTTAATTATCTCGATCAACAATTTTTTCAAGATAAAGATTAAATCAGTTATCAGTTATCAGTTTACTGATAAAATCTCCACCAGAGCCATATTTCCAACTATCCAAATAACGATGATAAAGATATTTTTGCTTGTCGGGTAACTTTTCTAAAACAGGTTTTAAGCTGGTTGCTAAGGGACATAAACCACTATACAAAGCTAAATTAAAATAATGTCCTGTCCAATCAATAAAAGGACTGATACCCACTTGCGGAATCATCGGTAAAACTAATTGAGGATTAACCAAAGGCAAAGTTTTTGAGAGGGAAGAAAACTGCACCACATCCTGTAAAAACGGTTTTAATACCTCATCTCCCAACTTGTCCATTACCCGAAAAACTCCACTCATTAAGTCATTAATTTGATTGGGATTAGGGTTAGCAGACATCGGGACACTCATGGTTTTTTGAAATAGCCACGTTACCGATATATTGGGTTGATAGGGTTGTAAAAGGGCTAAATCTTCTCGGTTTAAAGCATCAATTTGTAAAGCTTCCTCGATGGCGAAAGTTAGCCTTTTTAAATGTCTGACCATTGCCCCAAAACCACCAAAACTGACCGGAGATTGACTACCGCTACTATCTCCCACTGCTAGAATTCTTGACCAGGGCATCTTTAAAGGACTTTGACGATAGGCAGGGAAAAAACCCGCTAGAAAACGCTGAAATTTTACCGCTTCTAAATCTACCTTTTGATACTCCGGCAGTAATCTTAAATACTCCTCCATCAAAAATTCTAAACTAAAGCGATCGGGATGGGTATCAAGATAGGTAAATAAATAAGTTGTCCGACCATCCCTAGCGGGAAATGCTTCCCAAAAGTATTGACATTGGTGCAAGATTGGGGTAAAAGAATAAATCAAATCACCAGTTTCATTACTGGGAAAACCCTGACCGCAACTACCCACCACTAAACAAACTCCATCGGGTTTTTCTCCTTTTCTTGCCTGTTTTGCAATTGCTGAAAAATGACCCATGGCATCGATTAATAAACGGGTTTTTAAAGTCACTTCTCCCGTTTTAACCATTACCCCGTCAGGATGAATAATTGCCCCGCTAAACCCCGAATTTTCTAATAACTTTCCTCCCGCTTCTAAAAACTTAGTTTTTAAAGTTTCTAGCAAATAAACCGGATCAACACCGATATTTAAAATATCTCTGACCCAAAGCTCATAACCTTGATAAAATCCCACCCTCCCAGGATTATATTCTGTCGCTATCGCTTGATTTAATTCTGCTTCGGTCAATAAATCTAACTCTAAAAAACTGCTTAACTCTAAACGTGAAATATTCCACTCCTGCTCACGACCGCGCAGAATACCTCTTTCTAATAATGCCACACGCCAGCCCCTAGTTTGCAAAGCAGACCCGATAAAAATCCCCAAAGTTCCCCCGGCAATAACTAGATCAAAATCCGTCTCTCCTAAAGATTCTTGACTTTGATTAATTACCGCAGGAATAAGCGGATTTTCTAAACGCAAAGCTTGCCAAGATCGATCACTGGCTCGCAATTGTTGTAAACTCTGAGGAGATACTCGATCGAGTAAAGATGCAACTAAAGACATAATCTTATATCAGTTATCAGTTATCAGTTATCACCATATCCAGAGGAGAAACCTATTTAGATTGGAAAAACTTTTTCCCTTCTTCAAAGAGTTTATTAATATCCTTGAGAGAAACCCCAAAAATCGCTAGAACTCCCGTAAAGACTAACAAGAAACCGATAAAACTATTCCGATCATAGAGGAATAAACCCACCAAAACGATAAAATAGGGAGAGAGAATTTTACTAATATTTTCAACTACAGTAACCACCTCTGGAGTAGGAGTCTCAACAAGATTAATATCAGTTTTATCCTGATCTGGTTCGAGATTTTGCTTAATCGAAAACATCACCTCCTGTAGGTCTTTTACCTCCGGTGGGTTCGGTTCTTTCGCTGGTTTGCCAAACATTTTTAACTCCCTCGCCAATTTATCTATATCCTCTATGGTAGCCAAAAAGAGGGCAAGCCGGAAAAGCGCGAGCAAGTCGAGAAATTCTCAGCGCAATTTTCCTTAACAACCCCCTCGGCCTCGGCTGCTATAATCAGAGGAACAACTCCCAAGTTCGTTAACGGTACAAAAAAACTATGAATACCAGTCCAGACCGTGTGATTATCTTCGATACCACCCTTCGAGATGGGGAACAGTCCCCGGGTGCCGCTTTAAATGTGGATGAGAAGCTAACCATAGCGCGCGCACTGGCAAGACTGGGAGTTGATGTCATTGAAGCAGGTTTTCCCCACGCTAGTCCGGGGGACTTTGAAGCTGTACAGAAAATTGCCGGCAGCGTCGGCGGCGAAGCTGATAGCCCGATTATTTGCGGATTAGCCCGGGCTACTCAAAAAGATATCAAATCAGCATCCGATGCGCTCAGACCCGCCGCCAAGCCCAGAATTCACACCTTCCTAGCCACATCTGATATCCACCTCCAATACAAACTTAAGAAGACTCGTCAGGAAGTTCTTGAGATTGTGCCGGAAATGGTGGCCTATGCCAAATCCTTCCTTAATGATGTGGAATTTTCCCCCGAAGATGCTGGCCGCAGCGATCCCGAATTCCTCTATCAAGTCCTCGAAAGAGCGATCGCCGCAGGAGCCACCACTGTTAATATTCCCGATACCGTCGGTTATACCACCCCTAGCGAATTTGGGGCTTTAATCCGGGGAATTAAGGAAAATGTCCCCAATATCGACCAAGCGATTATCTCCGTCCATGGTCACGACGATCTAGGGTTAGCGGTGGCTAATTTCCTCGAAGCAGTTAAAAATGGCGCTCGACAGTTGGAATGTACTATTAATGGTATCGGTGAGCGTGCCGGTAATGCTTCCCTAGAAGAATTGGTGATGGCCCTTCATGTCCGGCGCTCCTATTTTAATCCTTTCCTCGGTCGTCCAGCAGAGTCCACGGAACCTTTAACCAAGATCAACACCAAGGAAATCTATCGCACTTCTCGCCTAGTTTCTAATCTTACCGGCATGATCGTGCAACCGAATAAGGCGATCGTCGGTGCTAACGCTTTCGCACACGAGTCGGGAATCCATCAGGACGGGGTGTTAAAACATAAACTCA
>NZ_JADBUP010000050.1:0-64750 GCF_020245605.1 Microcystis sp. M061S2
CCAGATCTCAACAAAATTGAAAAGTTCTGGGCTAGATTGAAAAACTATGTTAGTCAGATTATCAATGATAGTGAAAACCTTGTGGATGCTGTGAGTAAAGCCTTCAGGCATCTGTCCTAACTAACTCGTTCTATGCCATATTTCAAAGGTAAATGCTTCTGATTAAGTGATTAAATATACAGATAATTTTGCCTGTTTATGGTTATGATGATCGAATATAAAGGGCATCTCAAAAGCTATTGACAATTGGCCAATTTTGTGATCCGCGTGGGCATTTTAAGTGATACCAGTCAATCAGAATAGTTACGAACTCGACCTATTTGGTCGATTGTTGCTTAACAATTGAGATGGCAAATTCTACTCAAATATGCCTGAATTGCCCTCTGGGTAGGCAACCCACATAAAGTTCATTTTGTCAAGGATTGTTAGGATGCGCTTACCCTGTTTGCTAGAGTGGGAGCATTCCATTTGAGATAATAATTTTTTTCAAGTAATAGGGTGGCCGCTTCTAAGGGAAATGGGCCCCTTTAATACGACCATAATATCAATATCTGAGTCCTCATTAGCGTTACCCCGCGCTTGTGAACCAAAAAGGATCAGTTTTACTAACCGTTTTCCATAAAACTTTGCTAATTCTTGGCGAAATTCTTGTAGTATAGGCATTAGGGTTTGTAATTGAGCCATGGTTTTATTACTTAGAAATTATTTTTTGTAATAAATTGTATTGATGGATGTCACTTATTCACTATTTTATCGGATTTTTGCGATTGCGTAGGGAGTGTGGAAAGATGGGGAGGAATGCGATCGCCAATGAAATGTGGATGGGTCATTCATTCGACGGCTCATAGCGTTCTAAACTTTTAATAAAATCATCGTTTTTCTTCTCGCCATGCTGCTTGACGGATAGATTCAGGGGTGATATTTCTGTTTTCCCACAGTCCTGCTAGGGCAAAGAAATCTTGCTCGTTATCAGATAATGTTGTTTGATCTTCGATGATTTCTACAGAGTCAACAAAATCTAAAGCAGTTAAAATTTTAGAGAGTGTTTCTGCTTTTTCTTGGTCACGAATGTGTACGATTAGTTGTTTCATGGTAGTTTATTTTGCATTAATTTGGTATTAATGATCATTGTCTAATTCTGTTTTTAGCCAATTAAGAATCGGAGAACTAATACGAATTCCATAATCAACTAACTGTTGTGATAAATATAAAATTTCTTGTTTAGATAGATAACCTGCATAAAAACCAACCAAGAGAATTCCTAATGTTCCTTTGACGGTTAATTCCATAGCTTTGGCAACTCTTCTTGCTAATTTCTCATCTATAATTACCCAGTCTGGTTTGATTGAAATTGCCAAGAGAATAACTTCTAATTCTCCTCGATCTAATCCTAGTAATAGCGGTTCAAGAGGAGATGATGATGCAACTTCTTGAGCTTGAATCCAATTGGCATTTTTGAGTTCTTTCGCCCCCGGTTTATTATCTCCAGCGATGACAATTTCTTGATAAACTGCCCAAGGAATAATCACTTCATTAAATAGCTGATTAAGAAGATCTAATTGATTAATCAAAGATAAGGCGATGATCGGTGTAGAATTAACAATTATCTTCATTCTCTTTGATTTTTTTGGCTAATTTACGGCTGGTTTGTATTTCTGATTCCCATTCTTCTGCTGTGTAATCAATAATGGAAAAACCATACTCAGAGAGAAGTGTATAAAATGTATATTTATCGCATCCTAATACTTGTGCGCCGATTCCTGCTGAAATTTTTCCTTCTTGATAAAGATGCCCTAATGTATAAATTATGACTTTACGAGAGAATGCTTCTTTTTCTTCTCTGGCAGCAATGAGGAGTTCTTCGGGAAATGTTACATTAATGCTCATGAGTGTTTAAAGATAATTTGTTTTTCTTGATTTTAGCAGGAATAATATCGCTAATTAATTGATGGTTGATAATTAAGATTCTCTATATTGTTCTCTTTAGTTGTTTATAAATTTCATCATCGTTTCGTTTGTCAATCAGCAAGATTTCTAGTGTTTGCTCCTCAACACGATAAACGATTCGATATTCACCAATATCGGCTCTATGATAAGAGTATCCTTTTAACTTTAGAGAATCTTGGGGATAGGGATTTGTTCTCAGTTCGGTTATTTTTGTGGCTACTTGTTTGGCGTGTTTATCTGGCAGTTTTTTTAAGCGTTTAGTTGCCTGTCGAGATAGGTTAATCTTAAGCATTTAAAATTTCTGACAGTAAAGCCTCACTTTCTGTTGTTCCGATAAAACCTTCTTGATGAGCTTTTTCTGCCTGTAAAGCCAAAAGTTGATTTTCTAACTCGGAAAATCTCTCAAATTCCTCGATTGACAGCACGACTGCAACATTACGTCCCTTTTTTGCTATCTTTACTGGTTCTCTTCGAGCCAAGTCTAACAGTTCGCCAAAGCGATTTTTTGCTTCTGAGGCTCCTAATGTTTTCATAACTAACCTTTATAGAAACTAGCCATTATGACCATTTTAGCTATTATAGCAATTATTGACAGGGCAATCACTTCCACCAGCGACTAACATCCCTAATACTTTGATACACTTCTCTTAAGGCGACCTCTCCCCCAAAATGAAGGATTAAAGGGACTAAGTTGGGAACCGTTTTGAGGAATTTAGGACGAGTGAGAGTACCCAAAGCCTGAAGGACATCTTGCCAGAAAGATAAGTCAACATTAGCAGGGGTTAAGGTGGCGGTTAATGCTTGTAATACCTCTGCACGGTGGTATTCAGACCCAATCCCTCTGGCCGCTTCTAAGGCTTCGGGTAACAAACTTTCCGGTAAATGGGGAGCTAACTCGGTCAATGCCAATGCACGGCTATCTCCATCCCCAATCCCTCTGGCAACCGCTAAAGCTTCGGGTAACACTTCCGGTAAATGGGGAACTAAATTGGTCAATGCTCTTGCACGGTTATCTTCATCCCTAATCCCTCTGGCAACCGCTAAAGCTTCGGGTAACAAACTTTCCGGTAAATGGGGAGCTAAATCGGTCAATGCCAATGCACGTTTATCTTCATCCCCAATCCCTCTGGCAACTCCTAAAGCTTCCGGTAACACTTCCGGTAAATGGGAAACTAACTCGGTCAATGCCCATGCACGATAGTATTCATCCCTAATCCCTCTGGCAATTTCTAAAGCTTCGGGTAACAAACTGACCGGTAAATGGGGTGCTAACAAGGTCAATTCGTATGCACGGTAGGATTCATCCCCAATCCCTCTGGCAGCTTCTAAAGCTTCTGGTAACACTTCCGGTAAATGGGAAACTAACTCGGTCAATACTGATGCACGGTAGGATTCATCCCCAATCCCTCTGGCAGCTTCTAAAGCTTCTGGTAACACTTCCGGTAAATGGGAAACTAACTCGGTCAATGCTGATGCACGATAGGATTCATCCCCAATCCCTCTGGCAACTGCTAAAGCTTCGGGTAACACTTCCGGTAAATGGGAAACTAACTCGGTCAATGCTGATGCACGGTCGGATTCATCCCCAATCCCTCTGGCAACTGCTAAAGCTTCGGGTAACACTTCCGGTAAATGGGAAGCTAACTCGGTCAATACTGATGCACGATAGTATTCATCCCTAATCCCTCTGGCAATTGCTAAAGCTTCTGGTAACACTTCCGGTAAATGGGAAACTAACTCGGTCAATACTGATGCACGGTCGGATTCATCCCCAATCCCTCTGGCAATTTCTAAGGCTTCGGATAACAAACTTTCCGGTAAATGGGGAGCTAACCCGGTCAATGCCCTTGCACGGTTGTATTCATCCCCAATCCCTCTGGCAATTTCTAAGGCTTCGGGTAACAAACTTTCCGGTAAATAGGGAGCTAACCCGGTCAATGCCCTTGCACGGTTGTATTCATACCCAATCCCTCTGGCAATTTCTAAGGCTTCGGGTAACACTTCCGGTAAATAGGGAGCTAACCCGGTCAATGCCCATGCACGGTTGTATTCATCCCTAATCCCTCTGGCAATTTCTAAGGCTTCGGGTAACACTTCCGGTAAATGAGGAACTAACTCAGTCAATGCCCATGCACGGTCAGATTTATCCCCAATCCCTCTGGCAATTTCTAAGGCTTCGGGTAACACTTCAGGTAAATGAGGAACTAACTCAGTCAATGCCCATGCACGGTCAGATTTATCCCCAATCCCTCTGGCAATTTCTAAGGCTTCGGGTAACACTTCCGGTAAATGGGGAACTAAATTGGTCAATGCTCTTGCACGGTTGTATTCATCCCTAATCCCTCTGGCAATTTCTAAGGCTTCGGGTAACACTTCCGGTAAATGGCGAGCTAACCCGGTCAATGCCCTTGCACGGTAGTCTTCAGACCCAATCCCTCTGGCAACTTCTAAGGCTTCGGGTAACAAACTTTCCGGTAAATAGGGAGCTAACCCGGTCAATGCCCTTGCACGGTCAGATTTATCCCCAATCCCTCTGGCAATTTCTAAGGCTTCGGATAACAAAGTAGAAGTAAGATAGGGACTAATTGCTTCTAATCCTTCGGCTCTCCTAAAATCATCCTGATTTTGCCTTACATAAGCTAATCCCTGGGCAGGTGTCCAGATTTCATGCTGAATCAGTGCCGCAATCAATTTTGATGGAATATTAGCCGCCAAACTATTAAGAGAAGTGGTGATTAAAGCATAACGAACCTGTAACCCAATCGACTCACTGGGATTCTCAATAAAATGCCCCTCCGCCAATTGCCACGCCCGGGAAACATCCTTAATAAAAATTGCCGTTTTCCCTTCCCTTTCACACTGACTATACCAACCATTATGACCTTCTGCCGTTTCTTCCCTCAGTAATAGATGAATCTGGGCTATCTGTCCCGCTTTTTCCAAATGCCAGAGCAATTGATTATAAATGTAGCCATCATCCTCTAAACTGTGCCAGTTTGATCCCCCTAAATCCCCCTTAATAAGGGGGACTTCCACCTCTTTTCCCCCCTTTTCAAGGGGGACTTCCACCTCTTTTCCCCCCTTTTCAAGGGGGGTTAGGGGGGATATCTTAATTTGTTTTTGATACCGTTGTAAAAGCTGATGATGTGCCTCAGCCATTGATAACCCTAACCCCGGTAATTGATAATCCGTTTCAGGATGAGGAGACGCTAGGATCAGATTTCGGGCTAAATCATGTAACAAATCATGGACGCGATAACTCGTTAATAGTTCACTAGAAACCCCCGTTAATAATAAAGCTTTACCCCGTAAATATCTTAAAGTTTGTCTCGCTTCTCTAACCTGACAATCCCATAAAGTCGCCGCCATTTTTTCGGTAATGGTAACATCATCCGGTAACACCCCTAACCAGCTAAATTGTCTCAATCTTTGCCGATTTAACCGCTTTAAACTGAGATTAAAGCAAGCAATTAAACTATAATGTTTTCGTTTTTCTTCATTGACAGTATCTCCAGCTTCCAAGCGATCTAAAATTTCTAAATGAGCGATTTCTGCTCGTAAATCTTCGATTAATTCAGCCCAAAGAATCCCATCTTCAATTTGTGCCGCCGTCAACTCCAATGCTAAGGGTAAATAACCGACAATTTTGGCTAATATTTTGGCTTGTTTCTGATCTGCTAAATTTAATTCATGCTTTAAATAACCCGTTAATAAGGCTAAAGATTGGCTTTCCGTCATCACATCCAAATCATAACGAATTGCCCCTTTAACGGGAACTTCCCTAGTGGTTACTAATAATTTACATTGATTTACTGCTACTCTAAAAGGATCAATATCTTCTACATTCCAGAGATCATCTACTACTAATAAAGCCTTTTTATCTGCCAATAAAGTCCTCAAGTGTAAGGATGCCGCATCAATACCCGTCGGCTTAAAATCATAATCTCCTAAAGCTTGAATCCAGCCATGAAGAAAGGATAAAATATCTGGTTGTTGTCCTAATGTTGCCCAGAAAATGCCATCAGGAAAAAAAGCTTGAACTTCTTTTTCTTGTGCTAATGCCGCCGCTAAAGTGGATTTACCAATCCCTCCTAATCCATAAATCGCACTAATAACTAAAGTTCCAGTTTTTTCCGTTGTTTCTGACAATAAAAGTTTTTTTAACTCAATACTAACCTCTGGACGTTCGACAAAATAACTCGGTTTAGGAGGAGCTTGATTGCGATAGGAAGAAGATTTTAAAGAAGCGGATATAACGGGTTTAGGTTCAGGATCAATATCATGGGTTTCTAATATCTCACACCATTCAGGATTGTCATAAACCCTGGCCAAAGATTCAGCTTCTAAAGATGCCGGACGATCTCTAATTGGCTGTTTAGATTGTACCCCAATCACTAACCCATAACAAACAATTGCTGATCCCGATGTTCCTTGCCAAGGTGACTGATCTTCTGCTAATCTTTCTAATTGTTCATCGGTGGGTTGTATGTCTTGACTATCTTTAATATTTAATAACAAACGGTGATGAGGAACACGATTAGCTACATCGATAGTTCCCTCAATATGTAACCCTGTGGCGTATTTTATCTCATCTTCAGCATACCGTAAAAATTGGGGAAAGCCCAAACAGTCAAATTTAACTTTTTTTGTGGTATTAGCATCAGGTAACACCCCAAAACCTACAGGATTACAAGTTTCGATAGTTTCTGGTAATTCTACTAAGGCTATATCGATATTATCGGGAGCTTTCCAAATTACCTTAGCGTCTATATCTTGCTTATCAGAATAGTTTGATGCTGATCTAAATCGTACTTTACAGTTGTTACTATTATCAAATAGATGCCGACAAGTCAAGAGTAAACGTCCCCCAATTCGATAGGCAGTGCCGTATTTAGGGGCAACAATTTCTAAAGCGCGAAGGGGTTGGAATTGGGGCATAACTTATCGGATTGATGTAACCTATTCTTCTGGGATGGCGATGGGTTACGCTTCGCTAACCCATCCTACAAATTAACTGCTTTGGGGGCAAGCATTGCGTCCCTAGTGGTATAAAATTCTAATCGGGAATATCATCACTTCCTGTCTTGATAGGTCCTCCATCTTTCCCAATGGGTTTAAGGGGAATTTTAATTCTATGGGTTATCGTATCTTTATTGGTGACACCCCCACCCATTTCTACTACCCAAAATTTCAGCCCACCTTTGCCTTCTTTCGACTGCTCAACCACAAATTGAACCTCTAATTCAATTTCACCCACTTCAAAGCGAATCTGCTCACCCTCAGAGGCTAAAATAGATTTACTCAGTTCAACCCGCAATGCTTCTAAGGTTTCTCGAAGTCCAACTTTATTGATGTCCATAATTCTCTAGTTATTTTTGAAGGATGCAGACAAAAACCCTTTCAATTCTATCGTTTTTCTGAAACTTTAGGGCGGACGGGTTGCCTTTATCCAATTGATATAATAGCCCAACCCGATCGCTAAGGTAAGCGCGGGTTGGGAAAAGAAATCGACCTAATATTATCTCAAGACTAAAATGACAAATTGAATTAGCATCGAGCTATTTTGCCAATACAAGGTGTCAAGATCAAACTAAGGAGCTAAACGTTGCCTTTGCCAACTGCCATCTTCTTGACGATAATAACAGAGACGATCGTGGAGACGACTGGGGCGACCTTGCCAGAACTCGATTAAACTAGGAATTAGGCGAAATCCGCCCCAATGAGGAGGACGGGGAACTTCACGACCCGCATATTCTTCTTTTAGTTCTGTCAGGCGTTTTTCGAGTATATCTCGCCCGGAAATCACTTCACTTTGATTGGAGGCCCAGGCCCCTAAACGAGATTCCCAGGGACGGACAAAAAAGTAATTATCCGATTCCTCCTCGCTGATTTTTTCTACAGTTCCCTCAATCCTAATTTGCCGTTGCAATTCTCCCCACCAAAACACTAGGGCTGCATTGGGATTGGCGATTAATTCCTGTCCTTTGGCGCTTTGGTAGTTGGTAAAGAGAACAAAACCGCGAGGATCGAAGTCTTTTAACAGTACCATGCGGGCCCGGGGTTTACCCTCCGGGGAAATAGTGGCTAAAGTCATAGCGTTGGGTTCCAATCTTCCCGAAGATACCGCCCGTTCTAGCCATTGTTTAAATACAATGAAAGGATCGGCAGATGTTTCTGACTCTAGCAATTCTTCGAGATTGTAGTCCAAGCGCAGGTCAGCGATCGATATGTCCATGGTTTTGCTTGCTAAATTTTATCCTTTGAGATCCTACAAGATTCTACAATCATGACTATCACCTCGGCCAGTGACGCGATCGAATCTCTTTTAGAAATGGCGGAACAGGGAGAAATTGACCCCTGGGATGTGCAGGTTATTGATGTGATCGATCGCTTTTTGGCAGAATTGGGGTTATTAAATGATCTAGATTTAGCCATGGCCCAAGCTAATTTACCCCAATCGGGACAGGCTTTTTTATGGGCTTCTATGTTAGTTTTATTTAAGGCTGATACCCTAGAAAGATTGTCTTTGGAACAGCAAGAAGAAAGTCTGATAGATGAGGAAATTAGCGATTTAGAACGGGAATTAAGAACTTTACCCCGTTATCTAGAAAATCATATTCGCCGTCGTACTGCTGCCCCACCACCGCGAAAAAGACGGGTAACTTTGCAGGAGTTAATCACTCAATTACAACAGATTGCCCTAGAGATTGAAGCTTTACCGAAACTGCCTGTAGTTGTCCCGAAACCCCGGCCCCAATCCCGACGGGAAGCGGTACAAATTATCACGGAATTGGCCCACCAAGAAAACCTGACGGAATTGGCAGCGGAACTGGACTTTTTTTTGCAGAGAAAGTTTTTTCAATTAGAGAAAAATGAGATAGAGTTTGAGTATTTATTAGATTTATGGCAAGCGGAAAAACCCTCTAGTCACTCGGCAACACAGGAAAAGGTGGCGATTTTTTGGGCTTTACTTTTACTGGCTTCTCAATCAAAAGTGGAGTTAAAACAGGAGGATTTTTATCAGGATTTAACTATTTCTTTAATTAGGGTTTGCTGAAAAAGTTTTTTCTAGAGGCAGGGTGTGCGGTGTCGGGTGTGGGGTTTTAAGCTAAGAGGCATTACAGCTTATTGACTCCTATCTCCCTGACTTCTTTAAACATTTCTTTTTTTCTCAAACCATGTTTGTAATAATTCCCCCGATTCCTTGGCTAAAATTCCCGCAATTACCGGTAAACGATGGTTAGAAAAAGGACTATCTATAAAATTAGCCACAGTGCGGATAACTCCTGTTTTGGGATCGTCAGCACCGTACACTAATAATCCTAGCCTAGCCTGAATGATTGCCCCGGCACACATGGGACAGGGTTCGAGGGTGACGTAGAGGGTACAATCATTTAAGTGCCAATTGCCTAAAACCTGACTAGCGGCACGAATCGCCAGAATTTCGGCGTGAGCGGTGGGATCATGGTGTTTTTCCTTGCAATTAGCCCCTTGAGCGATTAAATGTCCCTGTTTATCCACGATAACCGCTCCCACAGGTACATCACCCCGATCCCCCGCAGTTGCAGCTAAATTTAAAGCTAACTGCATCCATTGCCGATGTTTCTCATAGGCTTTTTCATCAATAGACTTTAGATAGTCCCACATTTAGCCAGTAAATTATCTAATTTTTTCTGACCATCCAAAGCATACAAATCATCACAACCACCGATATGTTCATTATTAATAAAAATCTGTGGTACACTGCGTTTACCGTTGGCACGTTCGGCCATGGCTTGACGTGCGCTTTCATCCCCATCAATCTTGTATTCGGTGTATTTTACTCCTTTCCAACCCAGCAACCATTTAGCACGAATACAGTAGGGACAAGTTGCCCAGGTGTAAATTTCCACATTGGCCTTGATATTCTCGTTATAACGCCCAAAAAGCGAGTTAAATAGATTTAGCATCTTGTGACTACAGAAATATTTATCTTTATTTTATGGATTCTGCTACCAAAAAAGCCCAATTACGCAAACAACTAATTGTCCAAAGACGATCGCTTCCTAAGCATATTTGGCAAGAAAATAGTCAGCAACTTTGCAAAAATTTACAATCTTTACCCCTCTTTCAGCACGCTAAAACCATTCTCGCTTACTTCAGTTATCGTCAAGAGCCGGATTTAAGTTCCTTATTTTGTCAACACCATCGCTGGGGTTTTCCCCGTTGTGACGGAGATAGCCTGACTTGGCACTGTTGGACTGCCGATGATCCCCTAGAATTAAATCGTTATGGCATCTACGAACCAACAGCGATCGCTCCTCTCATTTTACCGGCCGAAGTGGACTTACTGTTAATTCCCGCCGTCGCCTGTGATCGCCAAGGTTATCGCTTAGGTTACGGGGGGGGTTATTTTGATCGTCTCTTACATTCCCCCGAATGGCAAGCTATCCCCTCGATCGGGATTGTCTTTGACTTTGCCTATCTCGATACCCTTCCCCTCGATACTTGGGACCAAAAATTACAGGCAATCTGTACCGAATCGAGAACCGAAATTTTTTAACAATTATTTTCCTATTCCCTCACACCCAATCCCCAAGCTGATCCCTAGAAAGCAACAAGCTGATGGCTGACAGCCGATGGCTGCAAGCTTACACTAAATCCAGTTATTAAAAACTGATTATTTATTTCCCCTTTTGCCTCTTGCCTCTTGCCTTTTGCCTGTCCTGATATGTAGCCTATACTCAACGGATTTAGTATTATATTAAGTTTTATTGAATCCGATCGACCCTGAAGATAGCTTTGCTAGGATGAAATTCACATCAGGAGATGTTTATAGTAATCACTGGAAAAAGTCAACAGGGAAGCAATGAAACACTTTCACGAACCATGGATTCAAGAATGGTGTCAAGAAAACGGCTGGACAGAGCTATTTCTCGAACGCTACAGTAATTATTGGGCATTCCCTCCCAATGCCGTGATGCCAGAACCAATTCCCACCAAAGTGTTACAAAACATTAAGCGCCAAAAAGGTCTATCCCCTGCCGAAAAACTTTGGTTAGGAGTGGCGATCGGATTGACTTTGACAGCTTTAATTCTCTGTATCACCCTCGCTTGTCCTATGCCTATAGTTCTCGCTTTCGCTTTTGATGCTGTCACCGCAGCGCGATTGGAAGTGGAATATTAAACCAGCAAAAATTGAGTAGCAGAAACCCAAAAAGGGGGAGATTTTTCCGAAAGTCTTCCCCTTTGCCGCTTTTTTCTGGACAGGTACAATCGATCTGTTCAACGAAACAGGGTAAAATCGGGCGATAATTTAAGAAAGTAAATTCATCGGTTTTTTAGCCTTCAGGAGTCAGTATTTAGGAGTCAGGAGATTATTTTTATTTATTCTCCCCACTTCCTTCTCCCCCCACTCCCCAATTCATAATTCATAATTCATAATTCATAATTCCCATGTCCGAATCTCGTCGCTTACAGTTTACCCCCGATCTGGAAATTTGTCGTATTTTGAACGGAATGTGGCAAGTTTCAGGCGCCCATGGTTCGATCGCACCCCAAAAAGCGATCCCTAGTATGTTCTCCTATCTAGATGCCGGTTTCACCACTTGGGATCTGGCCGATCATTACGGTCCGGCTGAAGATTTTATCGGTGAATTTCGTCGTCAATTAGTCGCTCAAAGGGGCATTGATGCTTTAAATAATCTGCAAGCTTTCACTAAATGGGTTCCCCGTCCGGGTAAAATGACTAAGGAAATAGTCGCAAAAAATATCGCTATTTCCCTCCGTCGCATGGATGTGGATAGTCTCGATTTATTGCAGTTTCACTGGTGGGATTATCGCGATAAAAATTATCTAGATGCCTTATATTTTTTAGGAGAATTACAACAGGAAGGCAAAATTAAACACCTGGCCTTGACTAATTTCGACACGGAACATTTAAAAATTATTCTCAGCACCGGGATTAAAATAGTCTCCAATCAAGTCCAGTTTTCTCTAATCGATCGCCGTCCCCTCGTCAAAATGGCACAATTTTGCCAAGAACATAACATCTATCTACTCGCCTATGGTACTCTAGCAGGAGGCTTATTAGGGGCAAAATATCTCGGTCATCCTGAACCCAATGCCATGAGTCTCAATACCGCTAGTTTACGGAAATATAAAAACATGATCAATGCTTGGGGAAACTGGCAATTATTCCAAGAATTATTAACTGTTCTTAAAGCGATCGCTGATTCCTATCATGTCACCATTCCTAATGTGGCAGTGCGTTACGTTCTCGAACAAAAGGCCGTAGCCGGGGCAATTATCGGGGTGCGTTTGGGTGTTGCTGAACATATCCAAGAAAATGCCCGTATTTTCGATTTTCAATTATCCCCCCAAGACTATCAAAAAATTGATCATGTCTTGCAAAAATCCCGGGATTTATTGCAGTTGATCGGTGATTGCGGTGATGAGTACCGTCGTTAAGTAGGTAGGTGTTAAAAATTGTCAGCTTTCCCCCCTTATTAAGGGGGGACTAAGGGGGGATCGCCACCCCTTATTAAGGGGGGACTAAGGGGGGATCGCCACCCCTTAATAAGGGGGGATCGGCACACCCCTTATTAAGGACTGATAACTGATAACTGATAACTGATAACTGAAAAGAGGCTAATAATGAGATTTGAACAACCAATCCCCGATGATCCCGCTAATCAATGGCGCTATCAATTAGATCAATTCGTGCAAGAAAATCAACAGGAATTAGCCGGTTTAATGTGGGGTTTACTCTCGGAATGGGGAGAAGATGCTCAGGAAATCTTGGGCATTGATCTTAAACCTCAGCCCCATTTTGTCTGTTGTTCTAGGGAGTCCCTAGAGAAATTAAATCGCAAGGTTAATTGTAAAATTCAAGAGATGCTTGGGATTATTTATCGCTATAATCCCAGCGAAGAAGTGGCTATAGTCGCTATCGGTGATGGTCAGGTAAAATTGATTTATTTTCAACCCGATCTTTCCCCTCCTGAATGTTTTGATCGCCTCGAAGTGGATCTCGATACCCTCATTCAACAGTTAGAGGCCAAAATGCTGGCGCAAATCCAATCTTTCCCAATTTGATGCCGATTGCCAGCGCAAAAAGTTAGCAGGTTGTCCCACCGATAAACCCGCCAATCCGATCGCTTTTCTGGGGGATTCTGTCCCTAGAAGAATCGCCGTTTCTAAATCACATATTCCCCAGTTAACTAAATTGGCTACTCCTTGTAATAAGGGTAAGGTTGTTCCCGCTAAAGTACCGTCAAAAAGTCTTGCTGTTCCCTGTTTAACTTCAATTTCTCTCTCGTCCCAAGGATAGACACCATCCTCTAAACCAATCGGCGCTAAAGCATCACTAACTAAGAAAATTCCTTGATGATAATTACTGGCTTTTAGTAATAATTCTATCATGGTTGGATGGATGTGTTGACCATCGGCAATTAACCCACAATACACCTCGCGATTGATAATTGCTTCCCCTAATAACCCCGGTTGACGATGGTGTAAAGGAGGCATGGCATTAAAAGCATGAGTAACCATTTTTGCCCCCTGTAAAAAGGCTTTTTTGGCTATTTCTTGACTCGCTTGCGAATGTCCTAAGCTGACGGTAATTCCTCGATCGCTTAGGTATTTAATCACCGTACCGCTACTATCTAATTCTGGGGCTAGGGTGATAATTTTGACGATCGATAAGTAGTCCCCAAAGATTTTATCTATTGTTTCTATACTTGGGTTTAAAAGATATTGTCCCGGATGCGCCCCCCTTTTTTCATAGTTTAAAAATGGTCCCTCTAAATGTACTCCTAAAACCTGCGCGCTCGCTCGATTTTCCTGTTGCTGTTTCTCGATATATTTGGCAATTACTGAGAGGGATTTTTGAAATTTCTCCACAGACGTGGTGACTAGGGTGGGAAGATAACCATCAATTCCTTGATTCCCAAGATAATCGCTAATCTTATCTAATTTTTCTAGATCTGTTATTTCTAAGTCGGGAAATGCTAATCCTAATCCCCCGTTGATCTGTAAATCTACTCCTCCTAACGATAGCCAATCCCCTTCCATATCGATAATCTTTTCCCCTTTTTTCCTTCCCCCCATCTCCGTGATTCTCTCGATCTTTCCCGCAGCATTTATCTCTATTTGTTGTCGCTCCTGATGGGTGGGAATTCTAGCGTTAATTAGGGTTATCATAGCAGCAGAAAACTAATTTTTTTTTATTATAATCTCAAAAAAAAACTTTTTTTTTGATTATGCTTGACAAAGGAGCATTTTTTTGAGATAGTTTTTATATAATGGGAATCTTTGCACTTACTCACAGATGCTTAGATCCAATTGTATAAAAACTGATCATAAAAAAATAATACCATAACCTGCCCGCTTCCTGTCCAGAAATTGCAAAAATACTTTACAAAACAATTACAGCCTTGCTGCCGCAGTTCTTAGGAGGGAGTGACTGTCAGAAGGAAAGCTTTGTCCTATAATAAAATTAAGACTTGATAAAAACTACTTTTTTAGCAATAAAAGAGTAGCAATCTCAGTGATTAGGGAGGGGTGTGTGTTTTTTAGAAAAATAGGGAAACAGACTCAAGAACCGTGTCGTATTATTATCGGAGATGTGCATGGCAGTTTTCAGACACTTTTGCGACTATTAAACCGAGTTGCTCCCGATAGTGAGGATAAGGTTTATTTTCTGGGAGATTTAATTGATCGAGGACAGCAGAGCTTGGAAGTGGTGGATTTTGTCATCAAAAATAACTATCAGTGTCTCCTAGGCAATCATGAATATATGCTCTTAAAAGCTCTGGCAGGAAAAGAAGTTTCTGAAAAATGGCTAAACGTCTGGATCGAGAATGGCGGGGCGGCGACACTACTAAGTTATAATAACAATATACCCGCCGAGCATATCAATTGGTTCCAATCCCTACCCGCTTATTTAGACCTAGGAGATATTTGGTTAGTTCACGCGGGAGTACACCCAGAATATCCCCTTGAACAGCAAACAAACGAGCAGTTTTGTTGGATTAGAAACGAATTTCATACCATGACCCAACCCTATTTCAAGGATAAACTAATTATCACAGGTCATACTTTAACCTTTACCTTTCCCGATGTCAAACCGGGACAACTAGCTCGCGGCAGCGGTTGGCTAGACATTGAAACTGGGGTTTATCATCCCCAAAGTGGTTGGTTAACTGCTTTAGATTGGACAAATCAATTAGTTTATCAAGTGCAGTCTCAAAATAAAAATTGTCGCACGATCCCTTTAGAAAAAGCCGTGGTTAATCTAGATCTTGACAAGATTTCTCGTTACTCCTCCAGGGAAAGCTCATCTAAATCACTGAACCTTTAATGGTGATCGGAAAAGAGAAGCGATAAAACCGGAAGCATCGGTTAAAATAGTTGATAATCTGATTAATACCCTTTTCTAATGACCCTTGAACTCTTATACCAAGCCTTCATCGAAACAATTCAACATCCTGACCCTGAGATAAATCTAGCTCGGGCAGCCCTACAAATAGCCAATTTTGAATATCCGCGCCTCAAGATTGATCAATATTTAAATAGAATAAATTTAATGGCTGACGAGGTAAAAAAACGCTTACCCGATAGATTATATCCTTTAAAAATAGTCAAGATTATCAATCAATATTTATTTGAAGATTTACGATTTACCGGTAATACCCAAGAATACTATGACCCCCGCAATAGCTACTTAAATGACGTAATTGATCGCCGCACAGGTATTCCGCTCACTCTCTCGATTATCTATTTAGAGATTGCCAAACAGATCGATTTTCCCATGGTAGGAATTGGTATGCCGGGCCATTTTATTATCCGTCCCGATTTCGAGGAAGTGGAAATTTTTGTCGATCCCTTTCACGGTGGTGAAATCTTATTTAAACAGGACTGTCAAGAAAGATTAAGTCAAGTTTATCAACAGCCAGTTAAATTAGAAGAACATTTTCTCAATATTGCTACCAATCAGCAAATTTTATTACGTTTGTTGACTAATTTAAAATATATTTACCTGAATCGTCAACAATGGTCTCAGACAATTCGGACAATAGATCTACTACTTTTGCTCATTCCTAATCATCCCCTAGAGCTGCGCGATCGAGGTTTAGTTTACTATCAAATTGGACAATTCAGCCGAGCGCAACAGGATTTAGGCTTCTATCTTGCCCTCCTACCCAACGCCCAAGATGCGGAATCAATTCGGCAATTATTGCAAAAAATTAACTCTTAAGTCGCCAATCAGTTATCAGTTATCAGTTATCAGTTAACGGTATTAAATGAGGAGTATTAAATGACATTAATAGTGCTGTCTTTTCACTGATTACTGATTACTGTTCACTGAAAAATCCCCCAATCCTTTACTGATAAATGATAACTAAAATGACTATTAGCCCTTCCTTAACCACAAAAAAACTCAAAATTGGTCAACTGCGAAAAGTCCATCATATCGCTTTCAACGTCAAAGATATGGAGGCTTCTCGTCATTTTTATGGGGAAATATTAGGCTTAGAGGAATTAGTGGGGGAAAAAATTCCCACCACCTTAAAAGAATTAGTTGCCCAGGGAAAAGTGGCCAATTTTATCACCCCCGATGGTACAGTAATTGACCTATTTTGGGAACCAGATTTAAACCCTCCCGACGACAATCCCGAAATCGCTTTTACCCGTGCCAACCATTTAGCCTTCGATATTGCCCCCGAAGGCTTCGATTTTGCCCTAGAAGTGCTACAAAGTCAGGGAATTACTATTGCTAGTGGACCCGTGACCCGTCCGACTGGGAGGGGGGTTTACTTCTACGATCCCGATGGCTTTATCGTCGAAATTCGCTGTGATCCCGCATCTTAACGACTCAGAGGACGAAAACTGCGACTAAAAACCAGAAAAGTTAGGATAATCGCTAATATAATCGCCGTTATCGCAATTAGAGGCAGAGAAATCTGTTTAACAGCGATCGCCAAGAAAGCCCAGATAAACACCCCGATAAAAGCCCGATCTTTTCTTTTTAAACCGACTAAAATCGCGATTATCGCCCCGATAAGCAGGATTATTACCGTCCAGCTCTGGTCAGTTAGACCCCATCGCTGCCAGTCGATCCAATCTAGCAGCGAAGCGACGTTGACAATCGTGGCTACGGTAATCCAAGCGAAATAAATACTAATAGGAGCATTAACTAATAAACCCTGTTTACGATTGACAATCAAGCGATTAATTTCTAAGCGGAGATAAAGCCGGATGAGAGAAATTAAAATGCCTAGCATTGCCAGTAAAGACAGGGTAAAAAAACGCAATTGAAAGAGAATTACCCAGAGAATCTGACAAGCACTAGCGATGGCTAATTCGTAGCCTAACCGACGCAAACGCGGTTCAGTTTTATTAAAAGCCAAAGCTTGGTAAATTCCCAGACTAATTAAACCCAGATAAATTAATCCCCAAATTGCAAAAGCATAATTAGCGGGAACAATTAAGACATCTTGAAAAACTGTATTCGAGATAGCCCCGATATTTTCGCCCTTGAGAGGAAAAATATTAGCGAAAATATTGGTGATAAAAGCCCCTAGAATAGCAAATAAATTTAGTTCTTGTCGGAGACGATCTCGATCAAAATTCATAGGTCAATCAAAGACGGAAAACATCATTTCGCCCTGGGCGGCCAATTGCCCATCGACTCTTGCTTCCCCTTGCATTTTAGCAATTTTATTCATCTTGAAGGATAATAATTCCACCGTCATGATTAATTGATCCCCCGGCACCACAGGACGACGAAAACGGGTTTTATCAATGCCAGCGAAGGCAAAAAATTTCCCTTTCATCCCGGGTAATTGGGTCAAAATCACTCCCCCGACTTGGGCCATGGATTCCACAATTAACACCCCCGGCATCAAGGGACGACTGGGAATATGACCGGGGAAAAAAGGCTCGTTAATCGTGACATTTTTTAGGCCAACGGCTTTTTTACCTGGTACATAGTCAATAATCCGATCAACTAGGGCAAAGGGATAACGATGGGGCAGTAGTTGGCGAATTTCCTCGACGGTAAAGGTAGTTTTTATGACTGGTTCCAACTCGGTTAAGGCTTCGGTAACGATGGTCATGCAAGTCAAAAATTACAAGTGAGATCAGACATTATCTCACAATCAGTTATCAGTTATAAGTGATCAGTTTACTGGAAACGGCTGACAGCCTTTTTAATTGGGCATTTCAGTTAAACGAGCATTTTGATAATAATGGCTGAGAATGCGGTCATAAGTCACCCCTTGGTCAGCGAGGGAAAAAGCGCCCCATTGACTTAAACCGATCCCATGACCGAAACCGCGACCATTAATGGCAAAAGTACCGTTATTAGCTGAAATCGTGAATAGGGTACTACGCAGCTCGAGTATTCGCCGTAATTGGGTATCAGAGATTAATTTAGAGCCTTGATCGCCCACTATACGCATTCTAATCACCCGTCCGTGGGGAGTGGTTCTTTCGGGAGATAGCGATCGCACACGACCGACACCACCGATTAAACGGCCTAATTCACTGGCGCTAAAGTTTTTTGACCATTGGAATACCGGGGCGACTTGGTCGTAATCGACGACACCGCGCAGGTAGGGTAAGGGGGAATTCCAAACATCCTCGACATTTTCCGTATGACCCCCGGAGGAGGAGTGAAACACCGCTAGAATCGGTTTGCCGTTGAAGCTCATAATTTGTCCGGCGGTGGCCTTAACTGCCTCGTGGGTGCTAGTAAACTCGCTTTCTAGACCCTTATAAACTTGGGTGCGGGTGGTAGTATCGAGATCGTAGATGCGATTGCCGGAAGTCTTCATTTGGTAGAGGGCATAGGTACGCGCCGCCACGGATTGGGCTTTTAAGGCCTCTTGCGGCCAGGAGGGAATCGCCTCCGCACCGACGACACTATAGAGATATTCCTCTAAATCGACTAAATTTAGGGCTGTCACCCCAGAACCCTGCCGAATGATCCTTGTTCGTCCTCGATACCAGCGATCATTAATCCAGACGTAACCATCATTCTCCGGTTCGATGATCAATTGACTGGCCTGCCAATCGGCCAAACCCACCGCTTTTCCTCTGGGATTAGCATTGAGGGCATTCATGGCGGTCAATTCTCCTAGGACTCTCCCGGCCCCATCTTTCACCACAGCATCGGTGGAACTGCCCACGGAGACGGCACTAACACCTTTACTGATGGCAATGCGTAACTCGACAGCAGCTTGGACTGGAGCGATAATCAAAGCCCAAAAAACTAGGATGAGCCAACTATGAGCAGGCAGGCGCTGCAGGCAACTACCCAGCAGCCTTGCTGTGTGTTTATTGGTCATGGGGATCGGACTCCTCACACAATCGATCGATAATCAATTTTACCCGGACTGGGATTTTTTGGCTACTCTGGTTCGGAAAAATTTTTCCCCTGTCACTTTTTCCCGATTGTCTGAGAATTTTTCTATCCTCTGGCCCCTGAATGGGGAAATTGCCTTATTTTGTACCATTAATCGGGATTTATTCGGTTTAGTCGATTATTCTAAGTAGGGAGGCGTTAAAAATTATCATATTTCCCCCCTTATCAAGGGGGGATTAAGGGGGGATTAAGGGTAGGGTTGATTCATGAATCAACCCTACTATGAATAAACCCTAGGATTAAGGGGGGATCAAAGACAAAATCTATCTTCAAATTATAACCACTTACTTAAGTAGTCCAGCAAAATTAATTTCCTAGGTTCGAGTGGACAATCGCCAATTCTTGCCGCCAAACTAGCAGGGATTTCTCCCAAGCTAGTTCCCATTTTTGCGCTAAAAAAGGTCGAGTATTTTTGCCCAAATTATAGGCGAGGACAATCTCTTTCCAGAGAGAATGTAAGGAAAGTGGCGAAGAAAATAAAGCTCCCAATAATCCCCCTAAAAGTAGTACAATAGCTAGAGGGCGACGAGTTTGACTTAATTCAAAAGCTTTCAGCTGCAATTCTCCCATGCCATCGACACCAAAACCTGTTACTATATGCCAGATATCGTGAGTTTGCCGTAGGCGAAGCAGCAGATAATCTGTATCAGAATTGACCTGAATAGACCGATAAAAATTAGGATCAAAATTGAGACTAATTAGGTGAGTAGCATAATGATAACCCAGGGAATCTTCAGGGAGTTTTAGCAGGGTTTCTAAACAGGGACTAGCGGCTAGATATCTTTGGGCAATCATTTGGGCGGTAGCTCGATCGCTTTTAACATATTGTAAAGATAATCGCTGTAACCAACTCTCTTTTAAGCCATCTTCAATATCATATACAGACATCGTATTACCGGGATTTTGTAAAAGAGAAATTATTCCTTTGGTCACACTGATTAGATTAGTTATGAATAGCATATAAACTCTCCTAAGCAAGTAAAAAGAGTGAGAATAATCGAAAAAACTGATAACCAATAACTGGGAAAAACTACTCCTTATAGGGATCGTACTGACTCAATATCCGTTCTAACTTTGCTTCGTCAATGCGATTAATTAAGCGTTTAGATTCTTCGATATCGCGGACAGTTTTTGATAAATTAATGGTGGAACCGACGGTAAATAGTAAACCCATGCCTAAATAACCTTTAATCCACGCATCTACTGGTAGATAAATAACTCCTAAAGAAGTGGCAGAAATAGAGACAATAAAAGATAACCAAGTTTGAAAAATCCACGCTTGAGTATGACTGGGAGCAGTACCGTATTTTTTATCGTTCATAATCGTCTCCTAAATGTTTCTACACCCATTCTGTCTCTTCTAGAGGTGCAACAACAATGAGCGCTATCTAGTAGGGGGAGGGTTGAGAACTGGGGTGAAGTGGGGTGAAGTATGGTGAAGTATCAAGTATAATCGTTGTCAGAATCTAGGACCAAAAAGATGGAGAGCAAACACCTGAAAATTTGGTATTCTTGGGAAAAACAAGAACAAATGATCGAGCGCTTGGTGGGGAGAGTGGGATTAACCCGGGTACGTGCCACTTGTTTTCTGCGTCTCTGGATTTATGCGATCGCCAAGGAAGGACAGGCAAAACCCCCTTTATCCCAGTTAATTTTTCCCACCACTGCCATTATCTGTACCCATCGGCAAGCATCGGATTTATTTTATCAGGATCAGGACCAGGGCAGCGATCGCTCTGCCGGTATGATGTTAGATAAATTAGCAGCCCTTGGTTTAATTGAAAAAATTTTTGACGGCAACACAACCAGAATTAAAATCAAGCCAATTACGGGGATTTTAGAGCCTGATAGCTCGGAATCATCTGTAGAATTGCAATTAGATCAATTTAATCCCCGTTGTGATGCGATTCCTGTGGCTAACTTGCTGACACGCAATTATAACTGGATGAATCGCAATGCTGAAGCAATTCCCCATCGCATTTCTCGTCTGTTGCGGGGTTGGTCAAAAGATTACACCACAGGTATGCGAGTTTTGCGTCGGGTAGATAATCTTAATCCCGTCGGTTTTTATCTCCTCTATCCCACCGCAAACGAGTCGGAAGCGAATTTTTTTACCTCTCCTAACAAGAGTTTACATCTAAGTGCGATCAACGAACAGGATCCTTTTAAAATGGCATCTGTGGGAGATGAAAATTGTCTTTCGGTATTTATTCGCAGTTGGATGATTGATGCTAATTATTTAGAAAAATATCGTTTAATCTTCCTGCAAGATGCCCAAAAAACTCTCCAGAGAATGACCTTAGATTTTCCTAATCTCTGCGATTTACATACTTTGATTATTCATCCCGATTATGAGAAATTAGCCGCCGCCTTGGGATTTCAAAAAACTATTCAGGAATCCCCAAACTCTATTTATTGGATGTATTTAGGACTCGATCGCTTTTTATCCCTAGATATGAGTGCAATTCAATTTTAATCGGGAGTGGGGAAATTATGAATTATGAATTATGAATTATGAATTGGGGAGTGGGGAGTAGGGGGAAAAAATCCATAACTGGGTTTTTAAAGTTCGATCGAGAGTTAAGTAGGTAGGCGTTAAAAATTATCAGATGCCCCCCTTATCAAGGGGGGATTAAGGGGGGATCGGCACTCCCCTTATCAAGGGGGGATTAAGGGGGGATCGGCACTCCCCTTATCAAGGGGGGATTAAGGGGGGATCAAGGACAAAATCTATCTTCAATTTAATTAGAACCACTTACTTACAAGCAGCTAAAATGGCTCTCCCAGCTTTGGTGGGTAAAATGTATTCTAAGATACATTTCTCAAGAGCGAGGGGGTGGAACGAACCACAAAGACACAAAGGACACAAAGATCGATCGATCCTATGTCAATTAAACTTATCACACAGAACCTAGAAGAGCCCTAAAATTTGTCTTATCATGGCGAGGAGGAAGAATATTCTCGCCGGTGAAAAGAAGTCGAATTAATTTTCTACAAATCTTTAGACACACATTCCGCAATCTCAAATCGAAAATCTCAAATCTAAAATAGGCTTATGTGGAATTCTATAATACAATTCTATCAAACTAATAAAGACTGGATTGACAATCTCCTCTCCGGTGCATTAGTGACTGTTGTTCTGGCAATAATCAGTTTCATTTGGTGGTATCGAGAGCAAAAACGAAAAGTCCGAATCATTGAACCGTCCTTACCCTTTACGAAAATTGCCCCCAATAGCAATGTAATCCCGATTATCTACAAAAGGGATGAAAAGGATAAATCTCCTTTAGCGGATCATAATATTATTTACCAACACCGAATGGCTGACCGAAACTTTACTAACGAACTTCTGCAAAATCTGGAGGAAAATCGCTGGTTAATTATTCTCGGACCCAAAGGAATCGGCAAAACTAGAGAAGCTGCTGAAGTAGCGCAACGCTTGAATCATGAAGGCTGGACGGTATTAGTATTAAAATTAGGAGAATGGTTAGAGCGACCTGAAAATAACCAATTAGAGGCGATCGGAACAGATAGAAAATTACTATTTTTCCTCGATGATCTTAACTCATATACGCGCCGCAGTTTGGAAATAGACCAAAATCCCCAAGCAAAAGATAGTCCTCTTGCGGCAATTAATATTCCCTTACAAGAACGACTATTAAAAACCCTAGAAGCTTATGAAACCCATTGTACTCGTCCCGAAGAAGTGCGAGTAATTGCCACTGCGAGAGATGAAAAAGAACCCGAATTACCGGGACAACCGAGTGAATGGGATAAGTTACAGTGGAATAAATACCCAAAACTGTGGAACCGTTTTCACTTGGTAGAATTGCCATCACCGGAAGACGGTGCAATTGTCGAATTATTGCAGGATACTATCCCGCAAACCAACATTAAAGCCGAAACTGACTACAGCAGCATTGCTGCCTATAATGATTCTACCTTTCGCAATGTGGTAGAAAATCTGGTGCGCCTCGACAACCGACAATTATCCCTCAATCGTACCAACTATGAAGCTACTCTGCGAGGCAACTGGCAAAAACGTTATCAGGATGCAATTAACAGGGATACTCTGGCGAAATATATCTATGCTGCGGTGGATTTGTTGCGCCAGTGTAATGTTTCCTTAGAACCGTTCATTGTTGAACCCACTGCCAGATTTATCACCAAGGGAAATATTTGGCAAAAACTCTGGTATCGCTGGCAAATCAAGCAAAGTTTAGCTGATTTAATTGCCAGAGAAAACATTTTAGAACCTCGCGACGGACAAATTGAAGCCAAGGGAAAGCAGGTAGAATTAAATGACTATTTGCGTCCTCTAAAACAGTTAATTTGGCAGTTATTTAAACAAAAACCAGAGGAAATGTTGCCCTCTCTAGCAGGATTTACTCTTAAACTATATGAATTAAAACGCTATCGAGATGCCTTAAAAGGGTTCAACCGTCTAGTTAGTTTGCTACCTCAATGGGAAGACGGTTGGTTTTATCAAGGTACTACTTTTGATTATCTCGAACAATACCAAGAAGCGATCGCATCCTACGATCGAGCTTTAGAATTTAAACCCGATTACCATGAAGCTTGGTACAACCGAGGGATTGCGTTAGGTAATTTAGGCAGATTTGCAGAAGCGATCGCATCCTACGATCGAGCTTTAGAAATTAAACCCGATTTCCATGAAGCTTGGTACAACCGAGGGATTGCGTTAGGTAATTTAGGCAGGTTTGAAAAAGCGATCGCATCCTTTGATCGAGCTTTAGAAATTAAACCCGATGACCATGATGCTTGGAACTACCGAGGGTTTGCGTTAGCTAATTTAGGCAGATTTGAACAAGCGATCGCATCCTATGATCGAGCTTTAGAATTTAAACCCGATGACCCTGAAGCTTGGAACAACCGAGGGAATGCGTTAGCTAATTTAGGCAGATTGGAAGAAGCGATCGCATCCTGCGATCGAGCTTTAGAAATTAAACCCGATTTGCATAAAGCTTGGGATAGTCGAGGAGCTGCTTTAACTTTTATGGGACGATATAAAGATGCATTAGAATCCTATGATCATGCTATTAAAATTAATTCAAATTATGCTAATGCTTACTACAATAAAGCTTGCTGTTATGGCTTACAAAATAATGTGGAGTTAGCTATCGAAAACTTACAAAGCGCCATCAATCTTGATGTCAAATATCAGGATATGGCAAAAACGGATAAGGATTTTGAGCAGATTCGGGGAGATGAGCGGTTTCAGAGTTTCCTAAATCGAGTATAATAATATATATTTGTATTTTAGCTAAGGAGATATTCTATGACTAACACCTACACAGCTATCATTCAGCCAGACGGAGATTGGTGGATTGGTTGGATAGAAGAAATTCCGGGAGTTAACTGTCAAGAAGCATCTCGTGATCAGTTATTAGAAAGCCTAAAAATTACTCTTAGTGAAGCATTAGAATTGAATAAACAGGAAGCAATTTCCGCTACTAGGGGAAACTACCAAGAAGAGAAAATTGTTGTATGAAACGCAAACAGTTTATCGATCACGTCCTGTAGGGGCGAAGCATTCGGATAGGAAATCTACGGTTTCAGCGATAAGTTATTGCCCGAATCTTCGCCCGTACTTTTTCAGCAAGTCCTAGCCATTCTTGGTGGTTTAACCCCCAATTAAATAAAAGATCTGCGATTCCAAGACATACCGGAGTGATAATTATCACAATTGGTCAATTCAGCAATGGGAAAAAGTTGCCAAACCTTTATTAACTTGTGAGGCAGTTATCACTGAATCCTGTTTTATTTTGTGAAGTAAATAAAGAGAGAAAATTATTCATGTCAAACAAAACTATTGATCTCAATCAAGTACAGTTAACTTTACAAGAACTACTTGCCTTAATAAAGGTAGATACTGAAATTATTATAACCGAAGGAAACAAGCCTGTAGCTCGTCTAATTCCTTGGGGAGATACTGAAAAAACAACGTCTGAAACTCCTTCTCCTAAGTTACGACAACCAGGACTACACGCTGGAAAAATTGGGACTAGCGAAGATTTTGATGAGCCACTTCCTGAAGAATTTTGGACAGGTGAATCATGAAATTTCTTTTAGATACCCATACATTTATTTGGTGGGATAGCGAACCAGAAAAACTCTCTCAAAGAGCTTTAGAACTGTGTAGAGATCCTAGTAATACGCTATTACTTAGTATTACAAGTATTTGGGAAATGCAAATCAAACTACAACTAGGTAAACTATCACTCAAGATACCTTTAGCAGAAATGATTAATACTCAGCAGGAAACTAACCAAATTGGACTTTTATCAATTACAGTCAGCCACGTTTTAGCTTTAAATACTTTACCTAACATCCATAAAGATCCATTTGACCGCTTGTTAGTTGCTCAAGCTAATCTTGAAAATGCTAGACTGATTAGCCATGATTCAATATTAGCAAAATATCCTGTTCAGATAGATTGGTAGATAGGACTTGCTGAATAAATGTTAAATATAGACGAGGTAAGAGTTTTAGGGTTCTGTTTTGCTCTCACAGGTGCAAGATTTTGAGAGAATCGTCGTTCAAAACCTTGCGTCTTCATCGGCCCGCGTCCTGTAGGGGCGAAGCATTCGGACAATAACCTATCGGTGAAACCGTAGATTTTCTATCCGAATGCTTCGCCCGTACTTTTTCAGCAAGTCCTAGCCATTCTTGGTGGTTTAACCCCCAATTAAATAAAAGATCTGCGATTCCAAGACATACGGAAATTAGGGATATTCTCGCTAATAAAATCTGCAAAGATATCGGAATACCACTAATAAAATAAATCGTTCATCAGTCTTGATGTCAAATATCAGGATCTGGCAAAAACAGATAAAAATTTTGAGTAGATTCGGCGAGATAATCGGTTAAGTTAAGTAAATAAAAAAAGAGATAACTATCTATGTCGAAAGCAATCCCATCATCAGAGTTAGGGTATAATAACTCTTAAGTCACAACTTTCTATCCTAATCAGGAGACCGATTGCTATGACACTGGCAAATACCCAGCTAAAAATCGAAAATCTCGCTCATTATATCATAAAAATCACAAAAAATACTTAATTTAATAAGACAACTAAATAATTGTTTAATCGGTAATTCTTGAGGAAATCTAAAATCAGAACCCAACCGGCAAAAAAAGTGAGAGAATAAAAACATAGTTCAGAGAGTAGAGGCTGTCAAGACAAGCTTTCCAGTCGTAAAATCCACAATTCCTGCCGGGTGAGGGCTGATAACTAACTTTCAAAAAAGCAGAATTCAATTTAGTAGAAAAAAATCGCAACAATCTGTCAATCTACTGAAAAAAGAGAGAAAACTTATGTTTTGTGAACAATGCGAACAAACCGCTAGTGGTAATGGTTGTCATCAGTGGGGAGCCTGTGGAAAAAGTCCCGAAGTCAACGCCGTTCAAGACTTATTAGTTTATTGTTTGCGGGGATTAGCATCGGTGGTTTTAAAAGCCAAAGAAGCGGCAATATCTACTCGCGAAGCCGATATTTTTACCTGCGAGTCGCTTTTCGCCACCATGACCAATGTGAACTTTGATCAAAGACGTTTTACCGATTATATTCAGCGTTGTTTAGAGATTCGGGAAAATTTAAAAGCACAATTGGGATCGCTGGACTGGTCTGCACTTGCTAACTATCAGCCTAATTTTAATGAGAGCCTAGTCAGTCAAGGTCAAGAAGTATCCTTAGAACTAATTGAAAAAGTACAAGACCTCGATATTTTTTCCCTAAAGTTAACCGCTATCTACGGAGTTAAAGGTCTTGCTTCCTATACTTTCCACGCTCAGGAATTAGGTCAAGAGGATGACTCAGTTTATCAGGTTATCCAAGAGACTTTAGCGGCAATTGATCGCAGTGATTTAAACCTGAATGATTGGGTGGCAATCTGTCTAAAAGTTGGGGAAGCAAACCTGCGAGCCATGGAATTATTAGATCAAGGTCATACCGAAACCTACGGTCATCCCATACCGACAAATGTTCCCTTAAATCCACGTTTAGGTAAAGCCATTTTAGTCTCCGGCCATGATATTAAACAATTAGCGGCTTTACTGGCACAAACTGCCAATACTGGGATAACAGTCTATACCCACGGAGAATTATTACCTGCCCACGGTTATCCAAAACTCAAAGAAAAATATCCCCATCTCTACGGTCATTATGGCACCGCCTGGCAAAATCAAACTAAAGAATTTGCTAAGTTTCCGGGGGCAATAGTTTTAACTACTAATTGTCTCATGCCCCCCCACGAAAACTATGAAAGTAAACTCTTTACCCTCGGACCTGTGGGTTATGCCCATATTAACCGCTTAGAAACAGTGGACGGTGCGATCGATTTTAGTCCCGTGATTGCTAAAGCGCAATCATTGCCCGGATTTACTGAAATAAGCGAACCTCGGCAGGTAATGGTGGGATTTGCCCACAATACCGTTCTCAGTGTCGCTGATACGGTGGTTAATGCCCTTAAACAGGGTAAAATCCGTCACTTCTTCCTAGTTGGCGGCTGCGATGGGGCAAAACCCGATCGCAATTACTACACCGAATTTGTGGAACAAGTCCCCGAAGATTGCATCGTTTTAACCCTTGCCTGTGGAAAATTCCGCTTTTTCGACAAACAATTAGGTAGCATCGAAGGATTACCCCGGCTGATGGACGTGGGACAATGTAACGATGCCTATAGTGCCATCAAAATCGCCCTAGGATTAGCCAACGCTTTTAACGTTAGCGTCAACGAGATTCCCCTCTCCCTAATTATCTCTTGGTACGAACAAAAAGCGATCGCTGTACTGCTCACCCTGCTACATCTAGGGATGCAAAATATCCGTCTGGGACCAACTTTACCGGCATTTATCTCCCCCAACGTCCTCAAATTCCTCTCCGATACCTATCACCTGCAGCCGATTACTACCCCCGCAAAAGACTTAGCCGATTGTCTAGGTTAAAACTTTCTGTAAAAATCCCACCCTTGGCCACAAACCGTGGCCTATGGGAAGGAGAGGGATATTATCCTCAAGGAGAATAATTTTTATGTCCGTAATCACTTTAAGCATTGATGGTAAAGATGTAGCGATCGAAGCGGGTTCGCGAGTTCTCGCAGCCGCTAGTCAGGTAGGAATAAAAATTCCCGCTCTCTGTCATCTCGATGGGGTTTCTGAAGTGGCCGCCTGTCGCTTATGTTTGGTAGAAGTTGAAGGTATTAATAAATTATTACCCGCCTGTGTAACGGAAGTGGCGGAAGGAATGGTGGTCCATACCGATACCCCAAAACTGAAAGAATATCGCCGCATGACGGTGGAATTATTATTCGCTGAAGGCAATCACGTTTGTGCGGTTTGTGTGGCTAATGGTAACTGTGAATTACAAGATTTAGCCATCGAAGTGGGTATGGATCATAGTCGTTTTCCCTACCGTTTTCCCAAGCGAGAAGTCGATATTTCCCATCATCTTTTTGGTATCGATCATAATCGTTGTGTTCTCTGTACCCGTTGTGTGCGAGTCTGTGATGAAATTGAAGGGGCGCACGTTTGGGATCTGGCTTATCGCGGCGAAAAAGATAAAATTATTGCGGGAATGGATCAGCCTTGGGGCAGCGTTTCCGCCTGTACTTCCTGCGGCAAATGTGTTGCCGCTTGTCCAACGGGGGCCATATTCCGCAAGGGTTCCGCCGTTTCCGAAAAAGAGGAAGATCGATCGAAGTTGGAATTTTTAGTTAACGCCAGGACTGAACACCAATGGACGCGTTAGCGAAAAATGGTAGATTCTCAAAACGCTCGTTGGGGACATCTAAGTATTTATGCCAAGTATCTGCGGGCGGAAATGGCTCTGTATGACGAGATTATGGGGATGAATGAAGATATTCGCTTGATTTCCGATTACTGCGGTATTTCTGCTCGGGAAACTCAACGAGCAAAGGACTACGCTTTCGGTAGCGGTGTCAGTCAGTATGAATTTTGGCCTAGTATTGATATGGCAAAGGCGTGGTTGAGGATGGCGCGAGGACAGGGAAAGGTGATTGATCGTGTCTTTTTAGAACACGAAATCTTAGAATCGGATTTAGTGATTAATCAGGGTATGAATCAGCCTTCTGCTCACGAAATCGCTCAAGCTCAATATGGTTGGTCCACCCTACTGCGTCAAGCGAATCAATAATGTTATGAATGATACAAATCTCGAACAGATCTTTCTGCAAGCCTTGGATCGCTGTCTATCCCTGCTGGATTATCAATCTCAACCAACCAATTTAGCTTGGTCCGCGATCGAACTTTTCGCCGAAGTTGGGCGATTTCCCCAGATGCTTCGCCAATTCTGTGATCAATACCGAGAGCGTGTGGCGGCCGCAGATCGGGCGATCGAGGATTACGCCAGTAGTGTGGATAATTGGACAGTCAAGGGGACTATTTTCGGGGCGCAGGATCAATGTAATATCTTGCATTTTTTTCTCAATGTCCACACGAAAAATTTTAAGTTTTTTAGAGGTGAAAATTGGACACCACAGCTAATCTGTGAATTTTTGCAAGAATGGAAGGGGATCGATCTTTTTTCTTTAATTGCAGATAATCAGGAACTTGTCGAGACAGGCAAAAACCCGCCCCTCGGTAAACAGCCGCTTTTCTATTAGCTAGTAATCACTATTGCCAAAACCTAACAAACAAGGAATTAAAATTATGAGTAAAATTCGCTTCGCTACTGTCTGGTTAGCTGGTTGTTCGGGATGCCATATGTCCTTCCTCGATTTGGATGAATGGCTGTTAGAATTAGCCGAAAAAGTTGACGTGGTGTATAGTCCCGTCGGCTGCGATCTGAAAACCTATCCAGAAAATGTCGATGTCTGTTTAGTGGAAGGAGCGATCGCTAATCAGGATAATTTAGAACTAATTCATCTAGTCCGCCAAAATACCAAAACCGTCGTTTCTTTTGGTGATTGCGCCGTGACTGCTAACGTTCCCGCTATGCGGAATATGTTAGGAACTGCCGATCCCGTGCTAAAAAGGGCTTATTTAGAGTTAGGAGATAACACACCTCAACTACCAGAAGAACCCGGTATCGTTCCCGAATTATTAGATCAAGTGCTGCCCGTCCATCAAGTCATTCCCATCGATATTTTTATGCCGGGATGTCCCCCCGATGCGGACAGAATTCGCGAGACATTGATTCCCATTTTAAAAGGGGAATTACCCGTGATGGCAGGACGAGAAATGATTAAATTTGGTTAATTGAATCAGTTATCAGTTATCAGTTATCAGTTATCAGTTATAAGATTTGAGTTTTAAGTTTTGAGTGAGCAGTATGTATTAAGTGAGCCTCATCAAATGCCAGTTTGCTGCTGTCTTTTCGCTGATTATTGATTACTGTTTACTGATTACTGATTGGGTGCATCTCACATTTGTAGAAATACCGACAATCAGCAATTATCAGTGACTCCTAAATTATTACAGATGTGTCAGCAGCCGCGTGTAAGCATCCCACCGAAAAACTAATGCGCGGGGGGTTTGGGGGCGGCGCCACGCCCCCAACGGGGGGTTTGGGGGGTAGAACCCCCCAAAAGCTTGGATTGAGTAATCAGATCTGAAGTAATACTAAATCCCTTGAGTAACATATCAGGAGAGGCACTCATGCAAAACGGAGAATAAATAATCAGTTTTTAATAACTGGATTTAGTATTACTGTTTACTGATCACTGAACATCTAAATCAAGTTAAAATATCCGCTCCTAACATCCGTTGATATTTAGCTTCTAAGGCTTGTTTCAAATTGGGCAAAGTGATTAAATGGGGATCATCTAACATAACTTTTTCGGCGGCATCTCTTGCCAAAACTAACACCTCTTGATCCTCGACTAAACTAGCGAGGGCAAAATCTGGTAAACCCGATTGTCGTTGTCCTAAAACTTCCCCCGGACCGCGAAATCGCATATCCATTTCCGAGATAAAAAAGCCGTCTTGGGATTGTTCCAAAACCGTCAATCTTTGACGGGAATTAGCACTATTAGTCCCACTTAAAAGTAAACAGTAGGATTGATGGGAACCTCTGCCCACGCGCCCCCGTAATTGATGCAATTGTGAAAGGCCAAAACGTTCGGCATTTTCAATTAACATCACCGTGGCATTGGGAACATCCACCCCCACTTCAATAACCGTAGTTGAGACAATAATTTGCAGAATATTATCGCGAAAAGCTGTTAAGATTTCCTCTTTTTCGGCGGAACTCATGCGACCATGGAGTAAACCGATATTAAAATTGGGAAAAATCTTTTCTGATAAATTTTGATATTCTTCCACCGCAGCCCTCACATCTAATTTTTCCGATTCTTCAATCAAGGGAAAAATCACATAAGCTTGTCTGCCTTGAGCAATTTCACGGCGAATTAAATCATAGGCAGCCCTTCTTTGATTCCCATTTAAAGCGGTGGTTTGAATCGGTTGTCTGCCGGGGGGTAATTCGTCAATTTGACTCACATCCAAATCCCCATGCAGGGTTAAAGCTAAAGTACGGGGAATCGGTGTTGCTGTCATGGTTAAAACGTGGGGAGACTCTCCTTTGCTTAATAATCTTGCCCTTTGTTGTACCCCAAAGCGATGCTGTTCATCAATAACAACTAAACCTAATTTGCGGAAATTAACTGCATCTTGAATTAGGGCATGAGTTCCCACTAAAAGTGGTAATTCTCCTGTCTCTAATTGGGCGTGAATTTCTCGCCGTTTAGCGGTTTTTGTGGAACCAGTTAATAATTCTACGGGTAAATGTAAGAGATTAAACCAGCTAACTAACTTACGATAATGTTGTTCTGCTAAAACTTCCGTGGGAGCCATTAATGCCGCTTGATAACCAGATTGTAGGGCTGCTAAAATAGCATAAACTCCGACAATTGTTTTGCCAGAACCCACATCCCCCTGCACAAGACGATTCATCGGGGTGCTAGAATCTAAATCCTCTAAAATTTCTTCAATAACTCGTTTTTGAGCATTAGTTAATTGAAAGGGAATTATCTGATTAAATCGATCAATTAATTGACCCTTAGCACTAAACACAGCACTTTTCTGTGTCTGACGATACTGTTGCCGCCGCCGCAGAAAACCCAATTGTAAAAAGAAGAATTCATCAAAGACTAATCGCCGTCGCGCTTGACTTAGAATCTCGGCATTATTAGGGAAATGAATGTTAGTAATTGCTGTTTTTAAATCGATTAATCCGTATTGTTTTCTTAGACCGAAAGGCAAGGGATCTTTTATCGCCTCTACTGCCCCAAAAGCGGCGACTACAGCCTTTCTAATTAGGTCGGCGGGTACTCCATCGGTGAGGGGATAAACTGGCAGAATACGCCCGATGTTTAAGGACTCAATACTTGCCCCAGAACTGTCTAATAATTCAAATTCAGGATTTTCTAAAGTTAACCCATATTTACCCGCTTTGACCAAACCACTAACCGCCACCACCGAACCGACCAGATAGAGTTTTTTTTGTCCTTCTTGCCAAGCACGATTAGTATAGCGAGTTCCCGCATAAAAACGGTTTAATTTTATCTGTCCAGTGCGATCCTGTAAGAGCAATTCAAAGATAGCTAACTTGGTATTTTTGGGGCTAGTAAAACAATTACAGCGCTTGACATTCCCCACTAAAGTTACCGTTTCCCCCTCGGTTAAATTAGCGATATTGACTTGACGACTGTAATCAATATGATCCCGGGGATAATAATATAATAAATCTTCAACTTTGTGGAGGTTTAATCTTTCTAAAAGACCAGCTTTTCTCTCTCCCACTTCCGCTAGATATTTCAAGGGTTGTTCGAGGGTAACTTGCCGTGGAGAATTAGCCTTTGCCGTGATGGGAGTAGTATTAATAATTTTCGCCGCGGCTGGTTCTTTTGGGGTGGGGGTTGCTTCTAAAGTTTGCCGTAATTGTTGCAAAAAATTGCGAGTTTCGGCGACTAATTTTTGTCTTTCTCTGGGATTAAATTGGGGATATTGGGCAAATTTTTGGGCTAATTCTCGCCAGCGATTTCTCTCACTGGTGGCAATTCCCACGGGAGGATTATCCCCGAAACTAAGACACAAAAACTCGCTAAAACGGTATTGATTTCCCTGAAGATCAGGATAACCTTTTTCCGCTTCTACAGATAAGGCTTTTTGTAATCTCACCCAGTCGGGTATTTCCCCTTTCATAATTGCCTCTTGACTCCAAATTTCCCAGTATTATGCTTCCCTGATACCCCTGTTTGATGATAACTGATTAATCGTACCAACTACTGCGCCATGCCGCTTCCGCTTGAGCGATAGTATATTCTTTGCGAATACGATGATATTGTTCCCCTAGACGATGTAATTGTTCCCAAAGGGAGCGAATTTGATTTCTTTCGACACTTAAGCGCGTATCAGCAAATTCCAGTTCAGCCATTCGTAGATGAATCGCCGTTACTTTAGTGACTTTGCCACTTGAAAAATCATGATCATCCCCATCATCTTCATCTTCATCTTTTTCTTCCTCTGGTTCAGGGTTTTTAGCTTCCACTAGAATGTTTAACATATTATTTCCTCCACCTAGGGATTGTCCTTCTTCTCCCGCTTGAATTGCCATATCGATAATTTGACTGGGTAGATGAGGGGGAAGAATATAAGCTTTTTGTAGTTGCTGATTAATTTGTTTAGAGAGATGATTGAGAATCTCGATACAGTTTTTTTCCAGCACTCGACAACAATGGAGTAAAATATCGGGGTTATTAATCTCTCCAGTTGCGGCTAGATTTTCCCGTTTGTCTAGAAAAAGTTTCAAGAAATCTGGGGTATTTTTCGTCTCTGCTGGACTTTTAGAGAATCCTACCCCTGAAAATGCTCCTCGATCGAAGCTCTGCTCGCCCAATTGCTGTAAACTGGCTTTAGCCTCTTGTCCTAGAGCTTTGATCTCCTCTTGTAGTTTCTGACGATTGCTGTGGGAGAGGGCCAGAAATTCCCCCCCATAGTAACGGGTACAGATATAATACACTGCCCCGATCGCCTGTTTATAGAGAGATTCACCGAGTAAATCAAGATAAATTCGGTATTTTTCTCGCATTCTTTCGGCTAAATTTGCCACTTCCGTTTCTATGTTCTTTAAATCTTGTTGTAGCTTGTTCAGTCTTCCAGTCATAGAAATTTTACCGAGGGAGAAGTTAGCGATCGGCGAATTCTATTATAGCGACTCACTGTCAGCTATAGCGCCCTGACATGGGGGAGATGTTTAGACTCGATCGGTTGTCAGTTATTTTAGCTATTAGCTTTTTGCAGACCAGCTTTTAGCATTTGTTTTGGCAAAGATAACTGCTATAATCAGGCTAATTAGTAGGAAAACTCTCTATCTCTATATTTTTGCATAGTTTACACCACAAGTCCGGGCATGAAAACCGACAGTATTTTTTATGATCTTTTTCAATCTTATCCGTCAATTTTCTTTGAATTAATCAACCTTTCCCCCGGAGAAGCCGAGAATTACCGCTTTGATTCCGTCGAAATCAAGCAACTAGCTTTTCGTATTGATGGCGTATTTTTGCCCAATATTACCGATCCTAGCATTCCTATTTATTTCTGCGAGGTGCAATTTCAAGATGATCAGAATTTTTATGGCCGTTTCTTTGCTGAAATCTTCTTATATCTCAGTAAAACTGCTTTTAACAATGATTGGCGCGGGGTGGTCATTTATCCCCATCGTCGGGTAGAATCAGATCAGGTTGTACGTTATCAAGACTTATTGACATCTGGGAGAGTGACGCGAATCTATTTAGATGAACTAGATGATATTAATCAAGATTCCCTGGGTATTGCCACCATAAAATTAATTATTGCTAAAGAAAATCAAGCAGTGGCAACAGCCAAACAACTTATTGAACGAGTGCGAACTGAATTTACCCAACCGCAAAACTTCCTACAATTAATAGAAACGATCCTTATCTATAAATTACCACGTCTAAGTCGCCGGGAGATAGAAGCCATGTTTAGTTTAGATGAACTGAAACAAACCCGTTATTTTCAAGACGTTCGAGAAGAAGGTAAACTGGAAGGTAAACTGGAAGGTAAACTGGAATCTGTGCCGCGTTTATTGGCTTTAGGTTTAACGGTAGAACAAATTGCTCAAGCCTTGGACTTAACTGTAGAAAAAGTGCGAGAAATACCAGAAACCCATTAAGATAATCTAGCAGTAAGCTATGACAGTGTTTCTCATCAGGATAAAGTGTAACCTAATTTGCTATCGACCACCGACTCGACAAAACGACAACTTCGCACCTCACCATCAAGATAACTGCTGTACTTAAATTTATGACTAGCACTCCTTCAGCTTCTTTAAAATTTAAAAAAACAAAAATTACCGACACAAATATCACTCTCTCCCATGGCAGTGGTGGCCAAGCAATGCGGGATTTAATTAACGAGATATTCGTTAATAACTTCGATAATAACTTACTGGCAACCCTTGAAGATCAAGCCCGATTTGAGATTAAAGATTTAGCTAAAATAGGCGATCGCTTGGCATTTACCACCGATTCCTATGTGGTTTCTCCCCTATTCTTTCCGGGGGGTGATATTGGCAGTTTAGCAGTCAATGGAACCGTTAATGATTTGGCTGTCGGTGGGGCAATTCCTCTCTATCTCAGTTGTAGTTTTATCCTCGAAGAAGGTTTATCTATCGACACCCTAAAAACCATCGTTACCAGCATGAAAATAGCCGCCGACAAAGCAGCGGTAAAAATCGTCACCGGGGATACAAAAGTCGTTCCCAGGGGACAAGGGGATCAAATATTTATTAATACCTCTGGAGTGGGGGTAATTCCGGCCCGAATCCATTCCAGTGCTAATAATTTACAAGTTGGCGATCGCATTTTGATTAACGGTTTTCTGGGGGATCACGGCGCCGCCATTCTGATTGCCAGGGGCGAATTAGACCTGCAATGCACAATCGAAAGCGATTGTCAAGCCCTGAATTCTTTAATTTCTGCAATTCTGGCCGTTTGCCCAGAAGTTAAAGCGATGCGGGATGCCACTAGAGGCGGATTAGCCACAGTTTTAAACGAATTCGCCCAAAGTTCGGGGGTGGGAATACAGGTGCAGGAAACGGCGATCCCCATCCGGGAAGAAGTGCGCGGAATGTGCGAATTATTGGGCTTAGAACCGCTTTATCTGGCAAATGAGGGAAAATTAGTCCTTGTCGTGCCTCCGGAGGCAGAAAATCGCGTTTTAGCAGTGATGCGTTCCCATCCTGACGGTAAAAATGCCGCTTCTATCGGAGAAGTCGTCGCTTCTCCCCCCAATTTAGTTTACTTAAAAACCCCTTTCGGCACTAAAAGGATTCTCGATATGTTAGTCGGTGAACAATTACCGAGAATATGTTAATTAGACAGGAGACAGTTTTAAAGAAAAAAGTGAAAAGTAAAAAAACAGATAGTTGGGGTTTTGGGGTTTTAGTGGAAATTTCCCTGATAACTGATAACTGATAACTGATAACTGAAAATGCACGAACTAGGAATCACCCAAAATATTATCGAACTTGCCTTAGAACATTCCCGAGGAATGAAAGTTAAGCGCGTGGTGTTAGAGATTGGTAAACTAACGGCAATTATGCCAGAATCGATCGCTTTTTGTTTTGATACCTGTTGTCAAGGTACTAATATAGAGGGGGCAATGTTAGAGATTCTGGAAATTTCTGGTTTAGGACAGTGCCAAGATTGCGGAAATGAGCTAGAACTAGAATATCCCTACGGAATCTGCGATCGATGTGGTAGTCGCAATATAATCATTTTACAGGGACAAGAATTAAATCTCAAATCGTTGGAGACAGAATCCTTATGTGTATAACCTGTGGTTGTTCTGATAACTCGGAAGTAACGGTAACTAATCCGCAAACGGGAACCCATGAACATATTTTAGCCGATGGTACTGTTATTAGTCATAGCCATCACGATCACGATCATGAACATCCCCATCATCCCGCAGAAATTCACGCTCAAATTCATGGTAACATTCTCCAAGTTGAGCAAAATCTGCTGGCAAAAAATAATCTGTTAGCGGCACAAAATCGCGGTTGGTTGAAGGGTAGAAAAACTGTTGCCCTTAATCTGGTTTCTTCCCCCGGTTCGGGAAAAACTACCCTGTTAACTCGCACAATTGCCGATTTAAAAACCGCTATTCCTATCAGTGTGATTGAGGGAGATCAAGCTACAGCTAATGATGCTCAAAAAATTAGTGAAACCGGTTGTCAGGTTATCCAAATTAACACCGGAACAGGTTGTCATTTAGAAGCATCAATGGTAGAGAGAGGATTAATCGAACTCGATCCACCGATGAATTCTTTAGTCATGATTGAAAATGTCGGTAATCTAGTTTGTCCTGCTTTATTTGATTTAGGAGAAAATGCCAAAGTCGTCATTCTTTCCGTCACCGAAGGAGAAGATAAACCGATTAAATATCCCTATATGTTCCACGCTTCTCAAGTCATGATCTTGACAAAAATAGACCTACTACCCTACGTTAATTTTAACCTTGATCGCTGTTTAGATTACGCCTATCAAGTTAATCCCAATTTGAAAGTTTTTCAAGTTTCCGCTACCACAGGAGAAGGTTTAGATGCTTGGTACAGTTGGTTAAAATCGCTGGTTTAAGTTAAGCAGTAACACACCCAAAAAGTTCAGTCTAACCGAAAGAAAAATGACCCTAGCACTTGATCAAAATATTTATAATCAACTGTTGACTAAATTTCAACCCAAGATTATTGAAAATGAGGAAGAATAAGTAGCCTATACTCAACGGATTTAGTCTTATTTGCATAAGACTCCTAAGGGTGTGCAGGTACATGATGCGAAGCTAGTAGCAGCCGTGTGCATTCATGACCCTACACCTATTAGGACTTTCGTCAGGTGCTAACAATAAAGCTGACTTTTAGGCAAAAACGCGAGCATCCCGAGGACGAACATAAACTTGTTCCCCGACCTTGAGATGCAATTGATCCAGTTGTTCTCGATTCAGATGGGCAATCAGGAGAGAGCGATCGGGTAGAATTAATTCCACATCGATGGCCCAACCCAGATGGATAATGCGCTCGACTTTTGCCGCAATACTAGACCCATTGGGAGAAGAGAGAATTTCCAGGTCGTGGGGACGAATAAAAATCTTGACTCCGTTAGTACCCCCTCCGAGCTGCTCGAATAGTGCAGCCGAGGTCGGTGGTAAAACATTCACCCGGCCGATAAAACTCATCACAAAAGGAGAGGCAGGATGATCGTACACCTGATCGGGAGTCCCCACCTGTTCGATTTTACCCTCATTAAAAATTACGATCTCGTCGGCCACTTCCATGGCTTCCTCTTGGTCGTGGGTGACAAAAACACTGGTGACATGGACCTCCTCGTGTAACTGCCGCAACCAAACCCGCAGCTCTTTTCTAACTTTGGCATCCAAGGCCCCAAAAGGCTCATCTAATAATAATACTTCCGGTTCCACCGCTAAAGCCCGGGCCAGGGCAACCCGTTGACGTTGACCCCCAGATAGTTGGGCCGGATAGCGATCGCCCAATCCCTGCAATTGAATTAAACTCAAGAGACTGTCCACTCGTTTTTGAATGTAGTCGGGGGCAGCTTTGCGAATATTTAAACCGAAAGCGATATTCTGACGCACCGTCAGATGTTTAAAAAGCGCATAATGCTGAAAAACAAAGCCAATATTCCTTTTTCTGACATTTAAATTGGTTGTATCTTTGCCGTTGATGATAATTTTGCCTGTGTCTGGGGGTTCTAATCCTGCGATCGCTCTCAGGAGAGTGGTTTTTCCCGAACCGGACGGTCCCAGCAGTGCCACCAGACGATTCGATTTGATCTCTAGGTTGATGTTGTCTAAAGCGGTAAAGGTGCCGAATTGTTTCGATACCTGCTCGATGATGATACTCACGGTGGTTAATCCTCTGGCAAAAAATGTATAGGGTTTGACCGTATTTTAACCATGATTTAATCTCAATCGTATTAAAATACACTTACATTTTACAAGATAGCAAGAAAATTAAGTTTCGATTCGGGAGATTACTGGTTGTAAACAGAGACTAAAAAGATTAAACAGCGATAAAAGCTTAATATTACTTTTTTTCGCTCTTTTAGTCGGTTCTAAAGGCTTAATTAATCAATTTTGTCTCTTAACCACCAGAAACGCACCGGAGAAAAGAGACAACTGAGGCAAAAATGGACTATTCTTTATTGACAATATTTAGCTTTTTTATCGGAATTGTCGTGGGATTAACGGGAATTGGCGGTTCATCCTTGATTACACCCCTATTAATCTTTGTATTTCAGGTTCCCGCTACCACCGCAGTGGGTTCCGATGTGGTCGCGGCCGGGTTGATGAAAGTGGTCGGCACCGTTCGTCACTGGCAACAGCAAACGATCGAGTTAGAAGTGGTAAAATGGCTAGTAATTGGCAGTGTACCCGGTTCTCTGTTAGGATTAGTCGGTTTTCGCTATTTTCAGCAGAATAGCTCTCTCAATCTCGATCAATGGTTGCCTCCTATCATCGGTCTTGTCTTGATGATCGTGACTGTCCTAGCGGCCCTGGAACTACTAATCTCCTTATTTTTTCCCGATTTGTCCCCTTGGTCCTGGCCAAAATTAGATTTAACCACTCGCTCTGGTCAGATAAAAACAACGATATTAGGGGCAGTTTTAGGCTATTTGGTCGGTTTAACCAGTATTTCCAGTGGTTCCTTATTTGCATTGGTCTTGATGACCTTTTTTCAGCTTGATTCTCGCAAATTAGTCGGTACAGATCTATCGCAAGCGTCCATCCTCTTAACCTGTACTTCCATCGGTCATCTGGGATTAGGAACGGTAGATTGGAATCTGGTACTTCCCATCTGGTTGGGTGGGATACCGGGGGTAGTAGTGGGAGCAAGATTATCGGAATATTTGCCCAAAAATGCCCTAAAAATACTGCTTTATACTGTTCTAGTCACGGTCAGTTGGCGCTTACTTCAACCCACCTAATCCCCAGAGTTCACTCGAAAGTCATCATACTACCGATCAACAGATCGGGACTGGTGGCGACAAAATAGATAATTCCCGCACCGAGAATAACGATCGCTAAACTAAATAGTAGCACCCATCGATCGGCTGGTTCGTAGGTATCTTCATCTATATCTCGTCTGACTGTAAAATAATGGGCTGTGGTCAAAAATACGGTCAATAAACCCACTAAAGCAAACATTAAGCCTAATTTCCACCCATAACCGGGCCGGGGAACCAGAGGAGGATGAAAGGCCCGTAAACGCAGGATAACCATACCAAAACCCATTAATGCGATCGCTGTTCGCATCCAAGACAGATAGGTGCGTTCATTGGCCAGATGATCGCGGACTCGATTGGGATTGACTTTTTTCGGTTTAATGCTGGTCTTGCTTTCCGTCACTGGCGATTTGAGAAAAAATAACATGATCGAGATGACTAGGGGTCCGTTTCAAGTTGATCGCTTGATAAGATGATGTTATTCTATGGCACTTGAGTTATAGATGGTATGGAAAAAATCTAAAATCTCTTTTTAGATGTATTTGTATTGAATCAAAAATTAAATAGATTCTGCTTGTTGCTGGAAAAGCGCCCATCCATAGCTTAAGGATAAGGCCAAGACAGCCAGGGGAAGACTTTCCTTGATCATAAACACACCCAAACCGATCAACACACAGGGGACAAAGTGGCTGCCGTGACTGGTAATTAAATTAGCGATCGCCGGTAATTGGGTTAACTGATGAGCAGTAAAACACCAAACACCCACCAAGATCAGAAAAACGCTGACGATAGTAACTAAATTTGGCCAGGTATTACTAGCGAACAGCGGCAGATAAATCCCTATATTATCACTGCCATTGGCGATGGTAATTGCCGCCACAGCACCGGTTTGAGGGGAAAACCAGGCCAGCAAAGGAGAAGACGGTGCTGATTCTACAGCCATCTCCACATTATTATCCGTCTCGGTTTCTTCTCGCTGCCAGAGACTCCGAATCCCGAAAATCACTGGCAAAAGACCGAGAAAACGAATCCACTGAGCCGGAATCAAGAAACTCCCGAAAAAGCCGGTTAAACTCGCCAAAATCAGCAGGATAAAGCCTAAATACTGACCGATAACGATATGACGACGGCGAAAAAGTTTATTGACCTGGGTAAAAAGAATCGTCAAAATCAGGATGTCATCGAGATTAGTGGCAATAAAGGCCGCTATTGCTGTGGATATGGCAGTAATCATGGTAGTCATAGGATTTTTTTCTTAATCGGCTCTTCTGATCTCGATCGCCCTACTTCTACTCTAGAAAGAGCCATTAATAAAATCAAATATTCTTTCTTGTTGATTTAATAAATTAAAATGATGGAAAGACCAATAGAGACAAAAAACCCCTTGCCATGGCCAGAATGACCCTAGATCAACTGGAAATCTTTCTCGCGACTGCTGAACATCTCCACTTCACCAAAGCAGCAGAAGCTTTATATATCACCCAACCGGCCGTCAGTGCCGCCATTGCCTCCCTAGAAAATGAATACGGGGTGAAATTATTCCATCGCGTCGGTCGTCACATCGAGATCACGGAAACAGGACTTTTATTGCAATTAGAAGCGCAACGCATTCTCACCCAGGTGACTTTGACAGAAAGGGGATTGGCGGAATTCAACGACTTGCAACGGGGAGAACTACAATTAGGATCGAGTTTGACTATTGGTAACTATTGGCTCCCGGCAAAAATTAGCGATTTTCAGGAGCGCTATCCGGCAATTAAGATCAACTGCACCCTAGCTAATACGGAAGAAATCTGTCTGGGTACGGCTAACGGACGTTTTGACCTAGCATTAATCGAGGGAGAAGTCAAGAGTGATTTAACAAATTGTTTAGAACAGGAGATCGTCGGCAGCGATCGCCTATTAATTATTGTCGGACGTTCTCATCCTTGGTATAAAAGAGAAGCGATCGAATTACCCGAATTAGTGGAAACCCCTTGGGTAATGCGAGAATCGGGATCGGGAACTCAACAAAGATTCGAGGAAGCGTTACAGAATTGGGGCATCGATTTACGGACATTAAAGGTGACTTTGCTGTTAAATACGGGAGAAATGGTGAAAGCAATCATCGAGAATAGTTCGGCAGCTGCTGGGATTTCCGAATTGATGGTTCAAAAGGAATTAGAATTAGGCACATTGCGATCGATTCGAGTCATCGATACTTCCGGTTTATCCCCTCGCTATCTCGAATTTATGCGCCCTTTTTTAAAAATAAAACACCGTCAGCGCTTTCAACCCCGCGTCTGTAAAGTTTTCGAGCAGATGTTGTAATCTGATAGCAATCACCAAAAATTAACCGGAGAGAAAATAAAGCTATGTAACGGAAATTATCTTTGGCAAAAAAGAGAGATTAGGTATAGACCTCGACCTAATATTATCTCAGGCAATTGGGGTTCGCATATGAGCCAGAAGCTATAATTAATAACGTTTCCACCGATAGGAAAAAACAACTAAGTTTCTCCTGTCTGTGGAGATTCTAGATAGATAGTTTGATCTTCAAAAAGACGAAAATGGTATGAACACAAATCACAACCAGAGTTATGGCCGGTTGAAATGGAAAGCGGTGTCGGCGCGGGAGGCCCAGCACCTGAACGAGCAGGGAGTTTCATCGTCAATCCCGCAGGGGCCGAAATTCCTTAAAGAGCTGCCCCCCAATAGCGCGGTGTACGAGCCGAAGCAGCCGATCACAAAGAAACTTAAAAAGCTCATCGACGATTACGCCTATGGGGGAGCCTTCCAGAGCGCGATCTGGACAGTAAGTCAACAGCGCATCCCTGAACTTGATAAGATACACAACCTCTACCAGTTTTACTATTACATCGATGCCCTGGTAACGTGGATCCCTGGGTTGCGGGTCTGGGAATGGCAGGGCGACATTTACCACGAACGCACAGATTATCTCCGCCTCACGCAGTTCTATTACTACTTCAATCAGCCCGAACTCGTCTCCCTGCAAAGCCCCATCGCTCCCTTTACCGGCGAGGCTCTCACACCGCTATCCCTCTGGCTTCGAGAATTCGCGGTCGAATCGGGGGAATTTCTCGACACACCCGAATCGGCCAAGTATCTCGTAACCTATAAGTTCGGGCCAGAATATACCTACCAGGACTACAATGGGGGCGAAAACGGGATCGAGAACTACAAAACATTTAACGAGTGGTTTTCCAGGACTTTCAAGGATATCGATCGACAGCGGCCGGTCGCCCAGCCAGACGATCCTCGGATTATCGTCTTCCCAGCCGAGTCCACTTTCGTCGGCCAATGGACTATCACCACTCCGGCGGGCGAGCCGATGCCCGCAGAGTCCTCAATCGTGGTCAAGCACGTCGAATGGCCTATCCCAGAACTGTTAAAGGGTTCCAAGTATGCCCACGATTTCGAGGGCGGCATTTTCGTCCACAGCTTTCTCGATGTCTTTGACTATCACCGGCAGCACGCCCCGGCAGCGGGCAGGATAATTGAGGCCAAATTTATCCCTGGACAGGTTTACCTGGATGTCCAACTTGATCTACTCGATGCTGAGGGACGTGCCGATGAAAACTCATCCTTGGCCAACCTGGCCATGCCGCACCGTTATCTGGATGCACAGGATGCCACCGACTATCAGTTTGTGCAGTGCCGTGGGCTTTTTGTCCTGGAAACCGCTATCGGCAAGATCGCCGTGCTGCCCATTGGAATGGCACAAGTATCGTCCGTTGTGTTCGTCAAACCAGGGACGCAAGAACTTATCCGTCTTACCCAACAGGAAAAGAAGGGGCGATCTTATGACCAGCAGGTGGCACTGATCAACGAGAAGGTGCGCCAGGAGGTAGTGGGGAAAACGGTGTCCAAGGGCGAGATGATCTCGAGTTTCCTCTTCGGCGGCTCCGACATCGTGATGGTATTCGAGCGTCAGTCCAACGTCAACATCACGGCTACGGTAGGTGTTCACTATCCGGTGCGGAGTCAGTACGCCTATTCAAATATCGCCAAGCTGCTGTCGTTTTGAATGATGGGTTGAAGCAAAGGTTCTTCGAGTGCCTGGTTCACATCCAGGCGCAGAATTCCGACCCTTTCCAGGGGATGAAAATTAAAATAAAGCCTTTGTGATTTCAAGCTACCTACAAGAGCGGCGATCACACTAAATCACTAAGGTGCTTTCCCCCTCGTCGATTAGTTGCGTGGTCAATGAAGGGTTCGCAGGCAGGCACGGATTCCCATTATACAAAAAGTATATGTCAAGTCTCCGATTTTGTCAAGGGTTTTGGCCAAAAAAAATCGCCTCTGGGAGGCGGAGGTGAAAGGTATCACCCCAGAGAAATAATTAAACGCCAAAAGACTTACCACAGCCACAGGTTTGACTGGCGTTGGGATTAGTGAATTGGAAACCACCGCCGATCATCGCGTTGCTGTAATCTAACATGAGACCGTAGAGATAGAGCAGACTTTTTTTATCAGAGACAATTTTAAAGCCATCGTAATCGAAAACCTCATCTTGGGGGCCAATATTGCTAGGATGCTCAAAATCCATCATATAGGACATTCCCGAACAACCACCCTGACGCACACCCACGCGCAGACATAAATCCTTGCCCTGTTGCTCTTTGAGCATGGTAAGGTGTTTGAGGGCAGCCTCACTGAGTAAAATTCCTTTTCCTTGAATCTGAGTAGCTTGTGTCATCTTTAGCAGGAACTCCTAAACGCAGTTGAAGGGGACATATAAAACTTTACCTTCTCCTATCCATCTTAACGATAGTTGAGGGCTGATGACTGGATTACTGTTTACTTTTCCCAGCCTCGCAGGATTTGTAAGGCAAAAAAAGCAAAAAACTGGGATTATTAATTAAATAGGGTTGCCAGGGACGACTAGGTTCTTGAAACAAACCCTAGAGCCATTATCAGCCGATTTTCATCACCCAACGGGGTGCTTGAGACAATTCACCTTCCCTGGGGGGAGGAAAATCAAATCAGGACAGCGCTGCTTTGAGGATGCCGAAAAAGCAGCCGGAAAATATCAAAAGAAATTTACTTTTCTAAGCGGAGATTAGCACCACTGCTATCGGTGCGATAAACCCAAGTTTTTTGCTTATCAGTCAGAATAATTCGCCATCCTTTCACCAGTGCTTGAGTACAGAATTCTCCCGGGTTAGCTAATCCTAAACAACCATCGGGCCAGGTTTGTGGTTGTGCTGCTTGAATTTGCAAGCGATTAACGGATATATTGGTTTTCCGACTCAAATCTTGACGGGCAGCCGCGATGACTGAATTAGGTGGCTCAGGAGATGCTAAACTGGGTTGCGCTAAGAGGAGAGAAAGCAGACTCATTAGCATTAGAGTGCCAGTTGCTCCCTGAATAATTCTCGTTTTACCGATTTCTACTTGCTGGCTCTGGCTAAAATTTTTTCTAGATATCATCTTGAGTGCTGCCTCTTTCCGGGGGTGATAGTCTGAGCAAATTTTCCTTTTTATTATCAGTGTAACCGATACTATGTTCCCTCTCTGGTTTTCGAGTAGAAGCAGCAGTCACTCTCGGTTTTCGTTGTCATCTCCTGAAGACTTCCGTCTCTTTAAGTGGCGATGGCGATTAAAATAGATGAGGATGAACTATCTTAGATGGATGGGCTTATGTTATCTTTTTTCCTCCGTTGGTTGATTACCGCCGTCTCTTTATTGATTACAGCGCGAATAGTACCAGGTATAGAAATTAAAGATTTTACCGTGGCTTTGATAGCTGCTGTCGCTTTGGGTTTAATTAATGCTATTATTAGACCCCTGTTGATTCTTTTTACCCTGCCTTTAACTATTTTAACCCTAGGGTTATTTATTTTTGTGGTCAATGCCATTTCCTTTTCTTTAGCCTCCTATTTTATCCGTGGCTTTGAGGTAAAATCATTTTTTGCCGCTTTATTCGGTTCGATCGTGGTTTCGATCATTTCAGGAGTTTTAAATGGCATTTTCGTTGACTAAAGTGGGCAATAATTCGGTTGTTTAAAACAGCTTGGCTTACTCTCATTGATTAATTTCTGATCTAGAGACGTTGATTATAGCAACGTCTCTCTATTTTTTGGAGATGAGGAAATCTCTACTGATTTGCTGTGGCTTTTGTCGTTAAAAATCAGGAAAATTTAATCCCAAGATTTCCATCTCAAGCAGCCAGACCAAGTTCAATTACTGTTAAAATAACTGGAATTGTTGAGCTAAGTTTAAATAATCTCAAGTCAGTTTTTCTCGATTCTCCTACACCTTACACCCTGATCACTAAAAATCGATGAACCAATTAAACTTAGAAGTTGCGGGAAAAAAAGAACGTTTAGATGCTTGGATGGGGTCACAATTGCCCGATTTATCGAGATCGAGACTGCAAAAACTGATAGAACAGGGATATATACAGTTAAACGGTCAAATTTGCACTAATAAAAATACTAAAGTTGGTCAAGGTGATCACTTAAAGATTACCATTCCCGACAGTCAACCCCTCGAATTAACCGCCGAGGCGATCGATCTTGATATTCTTTACGAAGACGAATATCTGATTATTATCAATAAACCTGCCGATTTAGTGGTTCATCCGGCCCCCGGTCACGAATCGGGAACCTTGGTCAACGCTTTACTACATCACTGCCCAAATTTAGCCGGAATTGGTGGAATTCAACGCCCTGGTATAGTTCACCGCTTAGATAAGGATACCACGGGCGCGATCGTTATTGCCAAAACCGACCAGGCCCATCAACACCTACAGGCACAATTAAAAACCAAAACTGCCCGCCGGGAATACATGGCCCTCGTCCACGGTGTCCCCAAAAGCGAAACAGGTACAATTGATCTGCCGATCGGTCGTCACCGCAGTGATCGCCAAAAGATGGCTATTATTGCCGTGGAAAAAGGCGGTAGAAATGCCGTCACCCACTGGCAAGTCAAGGAAAGACTAGGCAACTACACCTTAATGGAATTTCGCCTAGAAACTGGCAGAACTCATCAAATTCGCGTTCATAGCAGCCATATCGGTCATCCGATTCTTGGGGATCCCCTCTATAGTTCCGGTCGTTCCATCGGGATTAATCTACCCGGGCAATTACTCCACGCCTATCGTTTAATCTTAATACATCCGGTCACGGGGGAGAGCCTAGAAGCGATCGCTCCCTTACCCGCTATTTTCCCGAAAGTTTTAGCTATTTTACGGCAGAGAAACCCCTAGCGCACAAATTGCGGCATAATCTCCGCTGCGGTCCATAATCCGTAGATACCGCGACGATGCAGGGAAACCCCCGCTTTCAGATAACCAAAAGCTGGCCCGCAGACATTAGCCGCCATACTGGTTTCATCACCTAAGGTGAAGGTATGGGTGGAAATTTTGCCTTCAAAAGTCCGCCCCGTGACCTTAACATTGGTACTTAAAGGCTTTTTCGGGTTGCGCGTATCCACCACACCCCCGACGGAAACGCGATCACGTCCACAAATTCCAGCCAATTCCAGCATAATATCGTCTGCGTGTTCCATATTTTCGAGGCTGAGAATGCCATTGGTTTTATTTAACAGCATTTCCACTTCCGCATCACTCATCTGGTGGGCTGTTTCTGGGTCGTAACCGGGTAAATGGGCGATATCTTCGCGAATAGTGGCACGATAAGCCTCCCAGTTGGCAATTCCCACGCCAAAGGTAATTTTAACGCTATGAATCTCTGCATAACTCTGGGCAGCTAGGGCAGCAGCCGCAGTTAACAGTCCGGGGGTAGCACCGCAGCCGGTCATATAGGTGATGCCGGCGGCTTCTAGGTCTGTTTGTAGTGCTAGGATTTGTTCCATGGCGCTGGTACGCTTGAGAGCATCGACTAAAACCCCGCGCCAACCTAAGCGAATGAAGGTTTTAGCGATATCGGCCATGAAATTGTTAGGTAAATTCGGTAAGGCGAGAAAATAGCCTTCTACGTCGGCAGTTTTGATTAATTCCTCGATACTGTTCTCGCTGAGACTGCCGTAATTCTCCAGATAACCGATGGAACCCCGGTCATGATAAATTTTGTTACAGGTATTGACATCTAGACCGTCTTTGTGGTATGCAAAACCAGCTTTATCGGCGGCGGCAGTCCAGAGCATTTCCTGTTTGGGGGCGAGAATTCTAGCGGCGGCCTGTCCCAAACCACCAAAACCTAAAACACCGATCCGAAGGCGATCGCTGGCTGTTTGTTTATTCATATCTGTTCTGATTCCTATAGACAAAATTCTATGATCTCGGCGGTCGTGGTTCGCCGTTGCATCTCCTTTATTTTCAATTTATCGCTTCAGGTCGTCTTTTTTGTGTAGTTTTGTGAAATTATGCCCTCCGGGGACAGGTTCGCCCTTGACGGTAAAGAAAAGTTACGCGAAACTGACAAAAAATGAAAGTGGTTAGGTGACGTAATATAAAGTTTTGCTAAAATTTTAACCAGATTGCTACGATTAGCAAACTATCGTAAATTAAAACGATAGGGAGCTTTGCAAACCCCAGATCACGCCGAGAAGAGCTATGAGCATGGAAAGCCTAGAGTTTATTATCTATCCCGATGGTCGCGTCATGGAAAAGGTGACAGGCATAGTCGGTTCATCTTGTCAAGAGGTGACGGCGGCGATCGAGGCACAACTCGGGCAGCTGATGTCTCAAGAGAAAACCTCGGATTATTACCATCAAACCGTCAGCCAGTCAGAGAAAGTCAGCAACGCAGCCACTTTTAGCGACTGGTAATTTTTCATCTTTCCCAATCCCTTTATTTAAGCCACTGAAAAACCATGTCACACTTTAGCAATATCAAAACCAAAATCCGCGATCTATCCTACCTAAAAGCCGCCCTCAGCGATATGGGGATGGAATGGAAAGAGGGTTCCCACCCCGTCAAAGGTTATCAAGGTCAAACTTTAACCGCAGAGGTGGTAATCGAGCAAGATAACAATTACGATATCGGGTTTCGCTGGAATGGTAACGAGTACGAGTTAGTTGCCGATTTGCAATACTGGCAACAACCCCTAACCGTAGAAGGATTTTTAAGAAAAGTAAATCAAGGTTATGCCTACCACACCATCCTGGCAGAAACTGCTAAACAGGGTTTTCAGGTGGCAGCACAGGAAAAAAATACTGATGGTTCTATTCGTCTAGTGGTACAACGTTGGAGCGCCTAATGGCTGATTTTTCTCCCGAACGCTCTGGTTTTGAACCAGAGTTAGGGGGATTCCTAAGAGATTCCCCTGATCGCACTGGTTTTGAACCCGAATTGGGCGGTTTGCTGCGCCAGAAAGCGGTTTACGTCGATGAGGTCACTTGTATCGGTTGTAAACACTGCGCCCACGTTGCCCCCAATACCTTTTTTATTGAAGGCGAATACGGTCGCTCTCGCGTCTATAATCAGGACGGTGACGAAGAAGAAATTATTCAAGAAGCGATCGAGACTTGTCCAGTTAACTGTATTCACTGGGTTAATTATAATAATTTGCAATTCCTTGAGGAAGAACGCAAACATCAAGTGATTAAACAGTTAGGTTTTCCTCAGATTCACAAGAAATTTAGCCCCGCAGATTTAGATCTCTAGGGTGGATAGGTGCAGCCTCATCCACCCATTATTTCCTAGAAGTCATGGCAGCGGTTCTCGATCGAATCTGCTACAGTTCTTAAATAGACATCTCCAAAAATTATAACCCAGTCACAGCTTGCTTTTAGTTTATATACTAACTAAGCAGTTCGATGGCTGGAATGTATATCTATCGTTGCTAATTCAATTTTACTGAAAAAATATGAGGCAATTAAAATAATTTTTATTCGGATAGATTCCTTAACTAAAAAGACTTTTAGTCTTGAGATAATATTAGGTCGAGGTCTAATGAATATCCAACTGATTGATTCTCTCGCGCGAATAATTCTCTCTCTCTCCGAGGAAGAAAGAGAGTTACTGAATCGAAAAATTGAGAGCGAACAACGGGAAAATTTGCAGATTAACGCTCAAATTTTGGATTTAGAAACCCGTATCAAGCAATACGAAAATCAATATCGCATGAGTTCGGAAGAATTCTATCCTAGATTTCGTTCCGGTGAGCTAGGGGACGCTATGGATTATTTCGAGTGGAATGTTTATTATGAAATGCTATTGGCAGCTAGAAAAGAGATAAGTTTACGATCAAATTAGATGGAGATAGCCGATTATATTCGCAAGGTTAAACGGAAATTATCTGAGAGTTCGATTGTGAACTCTTTCACGATTGTCGATGAAAGAATTTTATTCGATCGAGGCTACTTCCGAGCGAGAGTCCTTTTAACGAACGGAGATTTTTTAGAAATTGCGGAGGCTTTTACCTCGATCGATCAACGCATCGTTACGATAAGCTATCGCTATCAATGGATGGACGCAAGCAAACAGAAGTTAAGAAAACGCTGGGATAACGTGGAACATTTTCCCGATTTACCGAATTTTCCCGATCATGTTCATGTAGGAGACGAGTTAAACGTTCAACCTGGGGAATCTAGAAATATTTTACAAATTATCACCGTAATCGAGCGCGAGATCGAGATTTTGTAAACCGAACGCCTTCTAGAGCGAATCCGCACCCTAAAACTCGCCGAATACCGAGGAAGTCGCGAGAATTATTCGGCAGTTCGCGGGGTAGGCTTCGGGTGGAGTGGTGGCGATCGGTCGAGAAATCTGTATAATGTTCCTAGGAGAGGGTTGTTATACGGAAGATTTCCATTCATGTTTCCCGTCGAGGGTGAGATATGAAAAAAATCCTTAAAAATACCTCTACAGGGGTTTTATACGGATTTTATCCGTATAATATATAGCACTGTTCTATCAGACTAGAAGGAAGAGAGATAGAAACCCCGTGGGAAAATTGCATCTAACAATTTGATCGCTGATCTTGGTCGAATTAGTTTATAGATTCACTCGCTTAAAGCACTCTTCTGTGTTGCAGTGCATTCGCTACCGTCCTAGTAGAACTCAAATGGTTCAGATTCTTGTCCGACAAAGGAGTCACTGTCCTAGACGGATGTAGAAAGTGCTGTAACGTTGCGGACTAACTTTTACAAATTCCCTCTAGCTGGAGAAATACGACAATGTTAAAAATTAAGAGTGGCTTGCTTTTTACTGCAATTTTCATGAGTCTAGGTTGTTACCCTGATAAAGTTTTAGCCCAACGTTTATCACAAGATCAATGTGCCTATTACCTTATGGAAATTGCAATGTATTTTGTGAATAATAGACCATCATCTACTTCTGCTCAGGATTGGGAAAATTGGCACAATGTTCAGAACACAACGCGAGAAAGATTCTTAAAGAAAAATCCAGAGTGTAAAGCAAATCAAGGGACAGGGAGCGTTAGTGAGTATCATAGACGACAGTCGCAACAGCAACAGTTGCAAATACAATCTGATTCCCAAAGGCGAGGACAACAACTACAACAATGGTGCTACCAAGGATATGCCGACGCTTGTAGGCAAATTGGTGATAGGGCTGGATACCGAAGTGCGAGGAGAAGAATTTGTAATCTAGCTAATTTAAAGTATGATGCAAGATCGGATTCATGCTACTGATTTTTCATCTTCAGATAAATTTTTGAGAAATTGACAGTTTGATCGAGCGATCTATCATATCGCGTGTTCCGTAATAAAACCCGACAACTTCGCATAAAATTAACGAGATGGGTGTTAGGTTTTGTGCCTCTACATTCATTAATAGTGCGATTGCGGCTCTGGTAACTATTGTAGAGTAGGAAGCATGAAAAGTAACGCGCCGACTTATCGGATTTTCCTTCGCTATAATAAACCTATCCCTCTCAAATAACCACAAGGATACAAATGCCAGCCATATCCATGTTTTACGGAATTATTATTTATATGTACTTCATGGATAATAAACAACACCATAAACCTCACATTCATGCTAAATATCAAAATTCGGAAGTCATTGTCGCCATTCCAGATGGAGAAATCCTTGAAGGAGCTATTCCTCATGCTAAAATGAAATTACTTTCCGCTTGGATCGAGATTCATCAAGATGAATTGATGGCTAACTGGGAACTCGCTATTTCAGGACAACAACTGTATAAGATTGAACCACTGAGATAAATCATGAATCCTAGAGTTAAAGAAGTTATCCCTTTGCCCAACTATCAATTACAACTCATATTTACTAATGAAGAAAAGAAAATTTATGATTGTTCACCACTGCTCGATTTTGGCATCTTTCAAGAACTTAAAAACAAGCAGTATTTTAATCAAGTAAAAATTTTAGATGGTACGGTAACTTGGCCGAACGAACAAGATATCTGTCCGGATACTCTCTATCTTGACTCCATTTCCCAAACCTAGAACAGTTTGATCGAGGAAACCCAACAACAAAAGTAACGCTCCCACTGATCAGATTTTCTTTCGCTACAGCCTTTCTCAGAAAGATGAGGTTAGTTATTGTTGCTAAAATATTTGATGAGTAAGGATTAGTCTGTACTTCATCTCTAGGAGAAAGAATGAGAAATTTTCTACTTACCCGGTGATTGCTGTGGGGAGGGAAAAGTTAGAGGCAATCGGGGCAAAATGATAAGTATTTTATATGCAAATACCTTCAATACTTAAAAATATTTAAATTTACAATTAGTAATATTTATTTTTACTCAAGAATTTATTGAGAATAATTTCTATTTATTTACGAGGTGGCAATACTTCCAGCGATTCTGGTATAATTTCGCATTATGCTATGGTGGAGTTTTCTGTGCTTTTTTGAAGTTCTCAAGTTCTAGCTTGCCTTGAAACCATTGCTAAATCTAGACTTTTCCTTTTAGCCAAACCAAACACTTCCGCTAATTCTCCCTTTTTTCCCGAACAACGTTGATCTAATTTTTGTGTAGTTTTGTTGCAAAGTCAAAATTTTTTTGACAAAATGCCCAAATTGTGGTGTGGACGAAATGACGGGATTTAGCATCACCTCTAGCTCCAGTGTTTCCTAAAACCAGAAATTTCGTACCTCACCCTTAAGATAACAGCTAAGTAGGGTTTGTTCAAAAAGGCCTAGGATGGGGTCAGGCAGAAGGCAGGAGTTTAAGGCTTTGTTGCTCTCCTTTTTTGTACCAGTTTGCCTACTACAAGAAGGATAATGCAAGGTTTTTGAAGGTCTCAATCTATTTTCTGGCACTAACATCGGATTTTAAAAGGTCAAAAGTCTGATTTTAAAAGGGTTCTACCATTATCTAGCAAGCCCTAATTACTATAGCGTTTCCTAAGCTAGTGAGGTACACCTATTTTCTTCCCTTTTGCCTTTTGCCCCTTGCCTTTTGCCTAAAACCCATAACTTTTGTACCTCAGCAGACTGAAAAACGCTATATCATAATGTTTCTTCTCAAAAAAAGAGGAGAAAAAAGCAAGTTCTGCCTTTCTCTCCTCCAGTCTAGCGATTAATTACATTGAAACAGTAGTAAGTAATCTTGAATTACTATTCACCGATTTAGTAAGCACCGTTATTTTTGGGAAAAACCACAACACCGATAGTTCTAAAGATTACCCAGATATCGGTTAACCAGTTACGCGAATTAACGTAATACACATCCATCTGCACCCGCATGGGATAGGGGATGTCATTACGTCCAGAAACTTGCCATAAACCAGTTAAACCGGGGCGAATAGTTAAAACTTTGTCGATGCGATTGCCATATTTCTGCAATTCTTCGGGAACTAAAGGCCGCGGACCGACGACGCTCATATCTCCGCGCAGGACGTTGAAGAATTGGGGAAACTCGTCTAAACTGGTTAAGCGGAGAAACTTGCCAATCCAAGTTATGCGGGGATCGTCCTTCAGCTTGAAATTATCCTCGAATTCCGCTCGCAGTTGGGGAGAGTCTTCCATCAGTCTCTCTAACACCTTATCCGCGTCCATTACCATAGTACGGAACTTGATACAGTTGAAATGCTGGAAGTTTTGACCGACGCGCTTCTGCATATAGAAGACCGGACCGGGGGAACTAATCGCGATCAATAAGGCTAAGATCAAATAAAGCGGCGAAAAGAAAATTAGAACCGATAGGGAGAAAACGATATCGAATAATCGTTTTGAGGTATCGCCGTCTAAAGCTATTAACCAAGATTTTTGATGCCGTCTACCAGAGACCGAAGGTTTGAACCCTCGCTTCATCAAAGCTTGTAGAGCCTTGACGGAGATAAGTTGGCTATTAGCAGTCATCTTACTCCTTCACATCACACACACCACACAGTACCTATGATAAAGCCACAAGACTGAAAAAACAAGTCTTCGGGCTAATAACTGGCACTGGTCATTTTAGAGCCTTTGTACTGAAAAATCTCTAATTAGGGTTTGCGGCAAAAAGTTTGTTGCTGGGGTTAGGAGTCAGTAGTTAGAATTCAGGAGTCGGTATTCAGGAGTCAGGAGATTATTTTTATTTATTCTCCCCGCTCTCATCCCCCTTACTCCCCGCTCCCCTGCTTCCCGCTTCCCTGCTCTCCTATACCTTTTAAACAGGATTTAGTAATACAGGACGGTTTTGAACCACCAAAAATTAATTATGCAAGAGGTTTAATAAAAAATAAAAGAGCATCATTTGCTGATGCTCTTGGTGACTGAATATTTAAGTAGTTACAGCTTTGATCCTAAGGACGAAGTATGATCTCGTGTGCGCTCGTCACCTGACTCGGAGAATTCTGGCTCCCGAAAACGAAAACTTTATACTTCATCATTTAAGATAAATCCCATACTTAGGCGGTGCGTTTTTTCATACTACCTAGTTCTCGAATGCCTAACCAACCGATCAAACTATAGGAAATCGATAGCAACATACTTTGAATACCAATTCTTAACCACTGTTTCAAAGCCTCCAAGTTGGCTTGGCTTTCTGCCTGTTTTCGCCGCTCTTGCAGCTGAGTTTGTAGCTGATTTTTGATCTCATCTAATTTCTGTTTAAATTCCTTCGGGCTTTTGGATAAATCGCGTAAATTAGTTAATTGCTCTCTTTGTTGACGGAGGGTCTGTAACTGTTCCGTGTTGATCGGTTGTCCTTGGAAACGACCAGTTTCAATCACTTGAGTTCTCTGAGAGATCTGCTGGTCTAATAGTTGGGGATTTTGCGATAGAGTATTTATCTGGGCTAAGAAAGCTTGAATTTGTCCCTCCCCCTGGTCAACACCCTGTTCAATTTGAGTCAAAGCGTTGTTTTTAATCTGGTTGATATTATTGATGTGAACGGGAATCATCAACAGAAAAACTAAACCTAACAGTGTAGAAAGAATAAAGATCGGCCAACGCAATTCAAAACGGGATTTTCTAGGAATGACATCTTTATTGTTAGCGTCAATCCAGTAAGCGATTAAAACGAGAATGATACCGAGGAGAGGGACAATTCCTCGATCAACAAAGGTGGTGACGAACCCTACCTGCCATTGGGATTGACTGAATTGATAGGGCAGCGGCAGGATAAACCCATCCAAAAGGAAGGAAATAATGAAAACCAATCCCGTTAATTTCAGGGACAAAGAAGTAAAACTGTTCATCGCTGTTTCTGTAATGGTATGTCAATGAATAGATTCATTAGTCTGTTTAAAAGTTCTCGCTGGGGATTCGTGGAAGGATTTTGCCGAGAGGCAATCTGACAAACTGCAATTTCTAATTAACTTTCGCTCAGCCCCCCCGCTAAACCCTACTTTAAATCGTTCTGCTTGTCAACCCCCTTCGAGAATCGACTCTAGAAATATTACCTCAATATGGCATCGGTAAACCTATCCCTGTCAAAGAATAAAATTTTCCCAAGCTCTCAGATGAGTCCTGAATGGTTAGCCTATAGTAAAGACAGCCCCCTGAGTTGATAACAAAACCCATGCAGAAATTGGTGGAAGTTTTAGCTGATAAACAAGCTCTGATCGCAAAATCTCTGGCGCTGGTTCTGGAAAAAATCACAACCAGCCTTGACCAACAGGACTATTTTACGATCGCTCTGTCCGGCGGTAGTACTCCGAAACCTCTCTACGAAGCCTTATCCTCTCAACCCCTCGATTGGTCAAAAATTCACGTTTTCTGGGGAGATGAACGCTACGTTAGTCCCGATCATCCTGACAGTAATCAACGCATGGCCCGGTTAGCATGGCTCGATCGCATACCGATCCCGGCCGCTAATATTCATCCTATGCCCACGGATGACCCCGATCCCCAGCTGGCCGCCCAAAAATACGATGATCATCTCCGCCAATGGTTTGGGGTCAATTCTCCCGATTTTCCCGTTTTTGACCTGATTTTATTGGGAATGGGCGATGATGGTCACACTGCCTCTCTCTTTCCCCACACGGCAGCTTTAACGGTCAGCGATCGCTGTATCACCGTCGGCGAGAAAGACGGCAATCCCCGCTTAACTTTTACCGTTCCCCTGATCAATCAGGCCCGTTGTGTGATCTTTATCGCTGCCGGCGAAAGTAAACGCCCCGCTCTACATGAGATTTTCTCTGCCTATGGTGACTCTTTCTCCTATCCTTCCCGTCTCATCCACCCCTCGGCCGGGGAATTATACTGGTTACTCGATGCGGCCGCCGGTTCCTCATTTGTCTAGAGAATAGGGGAATGGGAGAATAGGGGAGTGGGGGAGTGGGGGAATAGGGGAATAGGGGAATAGGGAAATTCAACTAAAACCCTAAAACCCCAACACCCCGAAACCCTAACACCCTAACACCCTAACACCCAACCCCTAATCTGCTTTTTTACTTTTTACTTTTTACTTTTTCCTTAAAAATGATCGTTTGTCCCAATTGCGAACATACTAACCCCGATGAGGCCAGTCAATGCGAGGCCTGTTACACTCCCTTGCCGCGGATGTCTTCCTGTCCTAGTTGTGGGGCAACCATCCAAACTGATGCCACCTTTTGCGGTCAGTGTGGCTACAATTTACAGCCTAATTCCGTTCCCATGGTGGCAGCCCAACCCGAATCGGAATCGGAACCTGAACCCGTCCCACCAGTCCCTACAGCCACCGTCGCCTCGATCGCACCTCCTCCTGTTGCCCCCCCACCGGTTCCGGCTGCCACCCGCTTACAGATGGAAATAGCTAGTCTGCATCACCTGCAAACCGATAGCAAAATTGAATTACCCCTACATCTATCGGTAATTCATATCGGCAAACCTAACGATCGCATTCCCCCCGATATCGATGTTTCCGGTTTTCCCGATTCTGATATCGTCTCCCGGGTTCATGCCGATATCCGCGTCGAAGGGGGCATCTATTACCTCGAAGACACCGGCAGCGCTAACGGAACCTACGTTAATCACACTCCCCTACCCCCCGGCAATCGTCATCGTCTCCGGGCTGGCGATCGCATTTCCCTCGGTAAAGGCGACAAAATGACTTTTATTTGGCAAATGTCTTAAAAGGAGACAGGTTTTAGGGTTTTAGGGTTTTAGGGTTTTAGTTGAATTCCCCCACTACCCCACTTCCCACTTCCCACTCCCCAATTCATAATTCATAATTCATAATTCCCACACCCCACACCCCACTTCCCCACTTCCCACTCCCCAATTCATAATTCATAATTCATAATTCCCACACCCCACTACCCCACTGAAAATTATGCGTACAAATTGGCGAATCGGGTCTTTATTGGGCATTCCTCTCTATATTGATTCCTCGTGGTTTTTGATTCTGGCTTTTGTCACCCTGATCAATGCCACCGATGCAGAAATTCAGTCTCTGGCCGCCCAGAGTTCTGTTTTAGCGTGGTTACTTGGTTTAATCATGGCTTTATTGCTATTTATCTCAGTTTTACTCCACGAATTAGGTCATAGTTTCATGGCTCGTTGCCAAGGCATCGAGGTCAATTCCATTACCCTGTTTCTCTTTGGAGGTATGGCCTCGATCGAGCGAGAATCTCGGACTCCTCCAGAGGCCCTGCAAGTAGCGATCGCTGGACCCGTCGTTAGTTTTCTCCTGTTTTGTCTTCTATCCCTAGCCAGTCACTTACCCTATTTAAACGCCAATTTAACTTATATATGCGGGCATTTAGCGATAATTAACCTGTTTTTGGCTCTATTTAATCTTATCCCCGGTTTACCCCTCGATGGGGGTCAAATTTTAAAAGCAATGGTCTGGCAAGCGACTGGCGATCGCTGGAAAGGGTTACATTGGGCTGCGATCAGTGGTCAATTCATCGGTTGGTTGGGGATTATTTTGGGGATTTTCTTGGTTCTCTTGACGGCAGATGTGGGGGGTGCCTGGTTAGGATTAATGGGCTGGTTTATCCTCAGAAATGCCCGCGCTTACGATAATTTAACTAATTTACAGGAAAGTCTCCTCAATTTCACGGCAGGAGAGGTGATGAGCAGAAATTTGCGGGTTTTAAACGCTCATCAAACCCTACAGGAATTCGCCCAAGAATACGTTTTAGACCGAGCAGCTGCCAATACTGCTTATTTTGCCGCTTCCGAGGGGCGTTATCGGGGATTAATTCGGGTGGCAGATTTACAGGCGATCGAGCGGAGTTTCTGGTCAGAAAAACAACTGCTTGATATTGCCCATCCCCTCGCGGAAATTCCCACTGTTGAGGAAAAAACCCCCTTAGTGACAGTGGTGCAAAAATTGGAAACCATCCCAGACCGCATGATCACGGTGTTAACACCAGCCTCCGCCGTAGCCGGAGTGATCGATCGCGGCGATATCCTCAAGGCAATTGCGATTAAATACCAAATTCCCCTAGAGGAAACGGATATTGAACGCGCTCGCGAGGGAGTTTATCCCAGTTATTTGCCCTTAAATGTTATTGCTGCCGCTCTTGACAAGAGTGAACGGCCAAAAATCGGCGAACCGTCCTTAATGTCCTGACGTAGAGAGGATGGACGGTAATAATCTTGAATATCGCTAATCCGAAAATTTCCTCGCTGGTTAACCTGCCACAATTTCCCCGTTTCCACATCTAAACAACTTAACCAGCCTTGGCCGTAGGCCCAAGTATCGATACAAATGGCATGGCCGAGATTAATCGGTTTCCCGCTTTTTTGGCTGGTATGGCCGCAAATCATGGTTTTTCCCGAACTATGGGCGGCGGGATATTGAAATTTCTCCCAAAAGAGTTTGTATTCTGGTTGTCTGGCCAGGGGTAGATGGGGATCGAGACTAGCGTGAACAAATAAATGATTTGCAGTTTCGTAGCTATTTATACAGACTTTTCCTAAAAAATCCCAGTGAGATTCGGGAATTTTAATCAGGTGGCCTTCGCTATAGGATTTTAGAGTAGCTTTACCGCCTTTTTCTAACCAGAGACGCTGTTTGAAGGGGTTATGACGGGCTTGCAGCATAATAATCTCGTGATTACCCTTGAGGGGAATCAAATTTCCCTGTTTGTGTAGGGAAATCAGGCGATCGATCACCCCTTTCGAGTCTCTGCCCTTATTAACGTAATCACCGAGGGTGATTAAAGTATCTTGCGGTTTGGGATTGACGATCTCTAGCAAGTGATCTAGAGCTTTCGAGCAACCATGAATATCGCCGATCGCTAAGGTTCGCATGAGGATTTGGTAGGGGATTAGGGCATAGGTACAGGTAAAAGTATTAAAGAAATCTGTTCACGACAAACAGCGATTATCGGTGATCTTGCTTAGGGTAACAAAAAGGCTTACAGTAAAATGTACCATAAATTATCAAATCTACTAAATTAATTAAGCTGTGCCGAAAGTTGTTATTGCAGGTAACTGGAAAATGCACAAAACCCAGAGAGAAGCTCTGGAGTTTTTGCAAGATTTTAAATCCCATCTAGAGGAAACCCCGGACGACCGAGAAGTAGTTCTTTGCGCCCCTTTTACAGCTTTAGCTGTCCTCTCTAAAACCCTCCACGGGGGTCGTATTCGCCTGGGGGCGCAAAATGTCCACTGGGAAAAATCGGGGGCTTATACGGGCGAAATCTCGGCGGATATGTTAACCGAAATTGGGGTTCACTATGTGGTTATCGGTCACAGTGAACGCCGGCAATATTTCGGCGAAACCGATGAAACCGTCAATTTAAGGGTTATATCTGCCCAAAAACAAGGTTTAATCCCGATTATCTGTGTGGGAGAAAGTAAAGCCCAAAGAGATGCTGGAGAAACGGAAAAGGTAATTATCAAGCAAATTCAAGGGGGTTTAGTCAATGTTGACCAAAAAAACCTCGTTATCGCCTACGAACCCATCTGGGCGATTGGGACGGGGGAAACCTGCGAAAGCGAGGAAGCAAACCGCGTTATCGGTTTGATTCGGCAACAATTAGACAATCCCGAAGTAACCATTCAGTACGGTGGTTCGGTAAAACCGGATAATATCGATGAAATTATGGCTCAATCGCAGATAAACGGGGCTTTAGTCGGTGGGGCGAGTCTAGACCCCGCCGTATTCGCTAGGATTGTTAATTATCGTTAATTGATTTCTGCTGCCATGACGCTATTTTCCAAAACCCCGATGCCTTCTATTTCCACCCGAACCTGATCTCCCACCTGCAGCGGTCCGATTCCTTCGGGAGTTCCCGTTAAAATTACATCCCCCGGCAGCAGGGTCATCACTTGGGAGATATAAGCCACCAAGACATCGGGGGGAAAGACCATATCACTCAGATAACTGCTTTGTTTGGGTTCGCTGCCATCATTGAGAAAAGTGGTTAATTGCGCCCCGATACTCAGTTCCCGGACAATCCAGGGGCCGAGGGGACAAAAACTGTCAAATCCTTTCGCCCGCGTCCATTGGCTATCTTTTTTCTGTAAATCCCTAGCGGTGACATCGTTAGCAATGGTATAACCCCAGATTTTACTTCTGGCCTGGGCTGTGGTGCAGTTTTTGGCGGTTTCTCCGATAATTAATGCCAATTCTCCCTCATAATCCACTCTTTGGGATTGGGGCGGATAAAAAATCGTTTCACCATCGGCGATAATTGTCGTCGGTGGCTTGAGAAATAAAAGCGGTTCTTCCGGTACAGGTGTTCCCATCTCGGCGGCGTGGGCGCGGTAATTTTTGCCCACGGCAATAATTTTCGACGGGAAACAGGGGGCTAATAGTTGGTAGCTATCAGGTTCTAATTCTAGCTTGGTTAGTTGCCCTCCTTGCCAGGGAGGGGCATCAAAGACGGCAACGCTACGGTTTAGCTGTAACAGTCCGTAGAAGATTTGTCCTTGACGATGTTTCACTCGTACATAGCGTTGCGCCATATTTTTCTGGGAATGACTAGCGATCGACTCTCGGATAGTAGTATGATCATATATCCTTGCTTCTTTATTAAAAGCTAGAGAGTTATGAAAATCAATTAACTCCTGGCCTTGACAAAGAAGCCTTCTAGTCCATAAGGATTCTGAGATGAGCAATAACTACGAAACTCTTTACATTCTCCGTCCCGATTTAGGGGAAGAAGTCGTTCAGCAACAAGTGGAACGTTATCGGACTCTGATTAGCGAACACAGCGCCACAGACATTGAAGTTAAGGTGTGGGGTAAAAAACGTCTGGCCTATCCCATCAAAAAACTCAATGATGGTGTCTATGTGCAGATGAATTATCAGGCCAGCGGCAAACAAGTTGCCCCCATGGAACGGGCTATGCGTTTAAGTGATGAGGTTATTCGTTATTTAACCCTAAAACTCGATCGCGTGGTCGCCCCCCCTGCCGATTTATCTCCCTTAACGGAAATTCCGCCCTCTCCTATCACCGAAGCGGTGGTGGAAGATGACGGTATCTCCGCTGAAGATTAATTATAGTCACAACTGTGTCGGGTCAATGCCCAATTCGCGTAATCGGGCAAAAGCGTGATCGCGCTCCTGTTGTGCTTGGTTGCGTTCTTGTTGTGCTTGGTCGCGTTCTTGTTGTGCTTGGTTGCGTTCCTCAAAGAGGGTTTCAGGGTCTTTAAATCGTTCCCCATTGGGATAAAAGACCTCTAAACCCTCTTCAAACATCTCGAACCGAATTCCTAGGATTGGGGAAGTCCAGGGAAAATTCAAGGCCGTTACTGGGAAAAAATCCTCTTGCTGATTGGCCCGCACCAATCCCCAGAAATCATGGGAGTCTGGGTCATAGAAAAACATTTCTAATACCCCATGCTCCCGATAGAAAGACTGCTTTTTGAGCATTTCCCTGGCACTATTGCTCGGAGAGAGGATTTCAAACACTACCTGGGGGGCAATATTGTCTTCTTCCCATTGTTTATAGCTGCCGCGCTCACCCGGTGGACGGCCGAAAACTACCATGGCATCGGGAGCTTGACGGGGAGCGGGGGGTACAGTTACCTGCTGGGGATACCAGAGCAAATCCCCGGCGACAAAGACGGTTTGCTCTTTAAATAAATACTTGAGATTGGCAACCAAGCGAACAATCCAGCGATATTGAACTGTGTTGTCGGCCATGGGTTTACCGTCGGAATCAGGATAGAAAAGTTGGGGTTCGATGGGTGCTTGAACCATGCTTTATCTCTTGCGATCGCATTTTGGCCTAGCTTTATTGTATCACCGCAAATCCTGGGTTTAAAACCCCATCCTAAAAGGACGGCTTGGCCTTAGACCTCCTGCCAAAGTTGTATAAGTAACTTAGAGTATTGTTAAGATTTGATAAATTTAACGGCAAGACTTTCAAATCTACAGAATTAAACATTATAAATCAGGCAGAACTACATTTTTTAAGAGGCATTTAGTTATGACATTATCAAAACTTATGAAATACTCCATCGGGGGGGGGTAATACTTATCAGTCTGGCGGCAGCGGGTACGGCACAAGCCGTTGACCTAAAAGCCAACTTCCGTCTTTTTGGTGAAGTGAATCGATTCGGCTTGGGTTATGGTGACATGGCGTTACACTTCGGAGTTAATGCCCCTGCCTCCCAAATTGGAGGCTTAGGATATTTTCCAGGTGGTACACCATTTACATCGGGGGTACTTAGTTCCGTTGTTCTTCCACCAGGTGGTGGCTTCACTGTTGTAGATACTCAATTTTCCATACCTTTTTCACTTGATGTCGATCAGCCGGCTTCCCTGTACATGGGCATTGGTGATAATGGAATCGGCGGTCCTCAAGGCGGTAGCATTCAAGTAATCTTCGACTTTTCAGATAATATCTACTTTGTAGGTTCAATTCTTGGATTCACCCCTGATCAAGGATTTGCTTTAACGTCAGTCACTTTAGCTGACGGTACTCCCCTAGAGAATGCCGGGTTAAAATTCGAGTTTATTCTTGAAAATACGGTGTTAACAGCAGGGGCATCAGCCTTTGATGATAGGGGTGCTGGTCTTGCAATTGATAGTGTAGTGGCTACTCAAGACCCTTCTAACATAGCGGCGGTTTTCATCTTTCCAGGAACTGCTACCGCAAAACTGGAAGGAGGTATAGATGGATTTAATCCAAACACTAACGCGTTGGCTGATCTTGATGTTAATGTCGAACCCGATCCATTTGTTTTCGATCTAGCCTTTGCTACCGTTAGTGGTGCTAACAATATTAAACTTACCCGAATTTCTCAACCCACTTCTACTCCTGAACCTAGCACAATTTTAGGCTTAGGTGTATTGGGATTTGGCGCTTTCTGCCAGCGCAAACTATCTCAAGGGAAGAAGTCAAAACAGGACAATTGAGTTGAGAACTTTGGGATTTATCCCCCCTTAATCTTCCCTGAATAAGGGGGATATCTGACAGTTTTTAACACCTACCTACTTATAGGAAAATAGGGGTTTGGTTGAGCAATAGCAAGGCCTAACCTGCTATTTTCTAATTGTTAAAGGCAAACCTTTTTCTTTTCTAACTTCTCAACATAAGTCAATGGCCTCTTTGATATTTTGTAGAGCTTCTTTTTGAGTCTCACCTCAATTTCCTCAATCAGATTTTCTAAATCGAGGCACTCCCACTTACCTTCTTTAAGTAGGTTAGCAGTTTCTTCTACCCACAGATTAAAGTCTGTGTCATAAAGTTTCTTGGCAGTAGATAGCATATCAGATTTCTCCTACCTCCTTCATCTTAGAGGATTATGACTGGGAGTCTTATAATTTTCGTGGGATAGGTTTGCCATCCATCCTAGCTAATAGACCTCTTGCATAACTTTTTTATGGTATGATGGAAGGTTTTGCTTTTTTCTCGATTTTTAGATGGAAGTAGAAAAAAGAATAAAATGTGATCTTAGGTCAGGAAATCATCTATACTTTTGCTATATTTATTAGCAAAAGTATGGATGATCAAAACTTATCATATGAACAGTTAAAACGCCGTTTCGGTGTGTATAAACAAACCTAGAGAAAGATGGTAGAATCAGTAAAAAGTGTTGAAGCTGAATCTAATTCAGTATCTAAAAGGAGACCGAAACCTAAACTATCTATAGAAGAACAAGAACGTTAGAATATTGGCGAGAATATAGAACATATTTTCACATTGGTA